>CAYGJN010000026.1:18327-25688 GCA_964350135.1 uncultured Bacteriovoracaceae bacterium
ATGAAAAAAGTATTGGCATAAAAGTTGTGAGACCTTCCATGAATCAAATTTTAAACGCTCAGTAATATGAATTTGATATCCTCCACAGGGAAGGCCTTTGTGTTTTTGAAATGTTGGTAAAAAATGCATAGGCCTTAACTTAAAACCTGAGAGTTTATTTCTATCAAAGATACTTTGAATCTCCGCATACATTTCAAAAGGTTTAATCTTGGGATGCCCAATAATCTCTAAAGACCTTGTAGTTCCTCTACCTTCTGAAAGAGTTGTTCCTTCAAAAAGAACTGTGCCTACAAATGTAAAGCATCCATCTATTGTTGGAAGGTTGGGAGACGGTAATACCCAAGGCAGCTTTGTATCTTCATAGAACATCTCACGTTTCCAACCCTTCATAGGCACGATAATAAGCTTACAATCGCTTCCAGCATACCGTTGGGCCCAAAGTGCTATTTCTGCAATGGTAAGTGAATGCCTTGTAGGTAGTTTATGACGTCCAACAAAAGAGCTAAAGTTTAGATCAAGTAGATTACCCTCAATTTTATGGCCACCGATTGGGTTCGGTCGATCTAGAACTATAACCTCAATGCCTTTTTTAGCGCAAGCTTCCATAGTGAGGGTCATAGTATAGATATAAGTATAAATTCTTGTACCAACATCTTGGAGGTCAATAATAATATGATCCAGCCCTTCAAGCATTTCATCAGTTGGAGTACGGGTCTCAGAGTACAAACTATAAACAGGGAGATCAAAATAGGGATGATGAAAATGATCAGTCTCCACCATATTGTCTTGCACATCACTTACAAGACCATGTTGAGGGCCAAAGATTTTTTTAAATTGGCTGGGAAAGAGTTTTTTTAGACCTAATATGCCGTGGTTATATTGGCCATCTAGACTGGCCGAATGACACAGGTAGGCAAAGTTTCCAGTAATTTTATTTTGAAATTCTGCTTCTTTTAATAATTGATCTAATCCCGAGGCCACTTGCATATTTACGCACCTTTTATAATCACATTATAATAATGTAACACACAAAATGCTACTAATTGGCTTTAGACTCAGGAGAATTCATGCGCGCTTACCTTGATTTGATGGATAAGGTTTTAAAAGAAGGAACTGAAAAAGCAGACCGAACAGGCACAGGAACACTTTCATTATTTGGGCACCAAATGAGATTTGATCTCTCTAAAGGTTTCCCTATGGTGACTACTAAAAAATTACATCTTAAGTCTATCATTTATGAGCTCCTTTGGTTTTTAAATGGAGATACTAATATTAAATACCTTCAAGATCATGGTGTGCGTATTTGGAACGAATGGGCAGATGGTGAGGGAAACCTTGGGCCTGTGTATGGAAAACAATGGCGTTCTTGGTCTGGTGCAAATGGAAAAACAATTGATCAGATCTCACAAGTTGTAGAGCAAATAAAAACGAATCCAGACTCAAGACGATTAATTGTTAATGCTTGGAATGTGGGAGAGTTAGATGAGATGGCCCTTTGCCCTTGCCATGCTATGTTTCAATTTTATGTAGCAGATGGAAAACTTAGCTGTCAGCTTTATCAAAGAAGTGCTGATATTTTTTTAGGTGTTCCATTTAATATTGCTTCTTATGCTCTCCTTACTATGATGATGGCCCAAGTAACAGGTCTTAAGCCTGGAGATTTTGTCCATACTTTTGGCGATGCACATCTTTATTCAAATCATATTGAACAGGCAAAACAACAACTTTCAAGAAAGAGTTTCCCTCTTCCTCAGATGAAAATTAATCCTCAAGTGAAAGATATTTTCTCTTTTCAGTTTTCAGATTTTGAGCTTTTAAATTATCAGGCGCACCCTCATATAAAGGCCCAGGTTGCTATATGATAGTTTCTGCTATCGCAGCCATTGGCACCAATAGGGTTATTGGTGTTGATGGAGGACTTCCATGGCATCTGCCTTTAGAGTTTAAGCATTTTAAAGACACAACTATGGGTCATACTCTTATAACTGGAAGAGTAAGTTTTGAGTCTATAGGAAAACCACTTCCAGGGAGACCTACAATTATTGTGACAAGAAATACTGATTATAAAAGAGCTGATTGTGAGGTTGTAACAACATTTGAATCAGCACTAAGGGTTGCAAAGGATAAAGGTGAAAAAGAGGTTTTTATTACTGGAGGGGCCCAAATCTATGAGCTGTCACTTCCTTATCTCCATAGATTTTATAGAACAATTGTAGACTTTAATGGAAAGGGAGATGTGTACTTTCCTGAATATGAAATGTATGACTGGAAAATACTCAAGCAATATTCTATGGATATATCAGATAAAAATAAAATCCCATGGAAATATGAGCTTTTAGAGAAAACTCCGGAGAAAACAATATAATGGACTTTGGTAGAATTTTAGATTTTGATAAAAAAGATTTTCAATTATCAAAGTGGCAAGACTTTAGAAAATATTTTGGGAAAACACCTTTTGCCAGGCTGAACCTTGGTTTACCAGTTTGGGCCAATAAAGACCTAGTTGGGAAAGTTTATCCTGAGGGTGTAAGGTCAAATGAATATCTTTATTATTATGCTAAAAATTTCAATTCTATAGAACTCAACTCTACTTATTACAGTATTCCTTCTAGAGATCGCCTTTTGAGTTGGAGGGATCAAGTTAATCACGAGTTTAAATTTTGTCTAAAATGCCCGAAGACCATTAGTCATTCACCGCTTTTTGAAAATAACAAATATGAGCTTTCAAAACTTTTTGAAGCACTAGCTTTGCTTGAAGAAAATAGGGGCGTTTGTTTTATTGGACTACCACCTAATTTTGGGCCAGACCTTTTATATCGATTAAAAAATCTTGTTATTCAGCTCCCTAAAGAATTTGATTTTGCTATTGAGTTTCGTCATCCAGGGTGGTTTGAATCAGATTTGACTTGGGAAATTACGGCGCAATTTTTAGCTTCTAAAAATATTACAGCTGTCATAACAGATACTCCTGGCAGACCTGATGTTGCACATATGGGGCTTGTTACCAATAAAACCTTTGTTCGATTTGTTGGAAACTCATTGCATGAGACAGATTTTAAAAGGCTTGATCTATGGAGTGAGCGGATATCACAATTTATAGATATGGGTGCCTCAGAGATCAATTTTTTCATGCACCAGCCTAACGAGGCCCATGGAGTTGAGCTTTCAGAGTATTTTCTCAAAAAGTTCGATCATTTAAACTTAGATCAAATGACCCCTAAAAGGGTTATTCCCCAAGAGCAATTATCTCTGTTTTGACACGGAGTTGCAGTAAATTTTATATTCTTGAAATTAAGACTTTTCACTTCGCATTATTAAAGATAAATACATGCCCAATGCATACATACTTATTAATACTCTCTCTTATTTTGAGCTCTATTGCCTTTTCTTCTGATAGTCCAGCTGCCTATGCATTTCCTGAGGTTGATTCAATTACGGCCAGTATTGCTGGAAATTTATTGCTTCCAGAAAAAGCAAAGTCAGTTCACAGGCTTAAAATTAAAGGGCCTATGGGTAAAAAGCTAAGAGTTTCCTTTTATCCTTCTAGTAAACCATCAAATACATTGCATATAATTATCGCTGGTATTGGTGGTGACGATCAAGGTGGCATTTCAAGAACTTTGGCCGCATCTATTAGTAAAGAACAAGGTCATGTTTTATCAGTACCTTCAAGCTTTACAAAAGACTTTGCCTATTCTTTTAGTTCAACTGGTTATGTTGGACTTCCATCAAAAGATGCTTGGGACTATATAGAAGCATTCAAGATTATTAAGCAAAAACTTGTTAAAAAATTTGGTATTGAGATTAGTAAAACTAAATTAATTGGATATTCACTTGGCGCATTGACAGCGGCCCATATGAGCTCTGCAAGTATAATCAGAGGAGATCTTGATTTTGATCAAGTGATTCTTATTAATCCACCGCTAGATTTATTATATGGAATGCGCTTTCTTGATAAGTCCAATAGTTATGGTAAAGAGCAAAGTGCTTTAAATGGTGTCAAAAAAGTAATTAATTTTTTTAAACTATTAAACGATATTGATAGAAAAAAACTAACAACCACTAATTTTAACAAAATTAGCAATAAGTTAAATTTTTTGACTGAAAAAGAGGGAGCATTTTATATTTCTTCATTTTTAAAAGATTCTTTAAAAGATGTTATTCTTGCATCACAAAACATATTAGATCTTGATATACTTCCAAAACTTCCACCTAAAGGTTCATCTTTATATATGCATACTAAGTCCATAAGAGCTAAAAAAACTGGACGTTATGGATTTGTAGATCATTCAAAGAAATTTTTACTTCCCTTTTTACGTGATTATAAAAATGCACCAGATTTAACTCTTAAAGATATTAATGAAATGTCGAGTATGTATTTTTTAAAAGATCATCTAGAACATGCTGATTCTGTTTTTGTTTTTCACAATGCTGATGATTTTTTACTTAAAAATAGTGATATTGACTTTATTAAAGATACTTTTAAATCTCGTGCTAAAATCTACCCACGTGGCGGACATCTCGGAAATATTTGGTTTAAAAAAAATCAAGCTGATCTTCTAAGCGTTCTTTCTCTTATCTAATTATTTTTGACAACTAGGGCAATAATAGGTTCCTCTATTTTGAATATAAATTTTTTTCACTTGGGTTTTATTACATAATCTACAAATCTTTTGATAAAAAACCACAAGATTATTAACGCCTTCTCCTTTTTCACCAAATGCATCCTGATAACCACCTTGAAAGGTTACTCCTCCTGCTTTAATACTCCCATTAACAACTTTGAGAGTGCTATCGAATAAATGAAAAATATCTTTTTGTGTTAAGCTCTTGTTTCGCCTAGTAGGACGTATAAATGCCAAAGCACAGATTTCATTGGCCATATAGTTTCCAATGCCTGAAAAATGCTTTTGATCTAGTAAGGCCCCTTTTATTTGACGTTGAGGATATCTTTTTATTATCTTTTTCAAGTACTCAAGAGTGAATTTTTTATTACTAGGATCAATGCCTTGTTTATCCATAAAACTATCAAGTTCTATTTTATTAAATATGTACATATGACCAAATCTTCTAGGGTCTATATATGAGAGGTAGATTTTTTTTGTATGGGATTTTAGACAAAGTTCTAGGTGATTATGCTTAAGAGTAAGAGGCTTATCAGATATTCTCCAAGTCCCACTCATTCCTAATTGACTAACAAGTGTGAGCTCTTGAGAAAGTTCTGCTAATAAAATTTTACCATGACGACTCCATCTTTTCAGAACAAGGTCTTTTAAGATTATTGAATCAGTATGAAGAATGCTTTTTATATATTGGGATCGTTTTTCACTTATTATTTTATAATTATTAAAATCATTGATTTGTTTTCGTATTGTTTCAACTTCGGGTAGTTCAGGCATTACTTTTATAACCTCTTGTAATCTAAAAGTTTTTACTAAGATTTTATTTTCAATAGCTCTTAATAGCCCCGACGTTATCATTATACTCACGAAGGTCTTGAGTCCAAAGACTATTCCTAACGAAAGTATAAATCTCATCATTCGATCTTTTGAGTTTAAATAGGGATGAATCTTTACAATAATGATAGAGCCGATACCTAAGTATTAGGTTCCTAGGTATATTAGTTACCTTCTTAACTACTTTTTTTAGTTTCCAGTATAACTTTTTACTCAATTAATAACCTCTGTATATCACTTAATCCATTGTTTTTACGTGTATTTAGCTTAAGTAATTTCATTCATTTTCTACTTGAGTCTCACATACTGTTAGACCCGATAATTAATTATGACATAATATAACTAGGAGATTTCATGATCAAGATAAAGAATTTCGCTGAACAAACAGGCTACTCTATAAGGATGCTTCGATACCTAGAGGAGATTGGCCTATTAACTCCTAGTAGAGACCACAATTCCTACAGAATCTATAATGTTAATCAAGTGGAAGAGGCCAACTGGATAAAGAAACTACAAGATCTTGGTATTCAACTGAAAGAGATTAAGGAGCTTTACTCTGATGACCAAAAGGTTCAGCTAAAGGTACTGGAAAGTGCCTTAAGCAGAGAGCAGGAAATAGCTGAAATTAAATCAGATACCATCCCTGTTCTAAAGAACATTATTGAGTTCATTAAAAAAGAAGGTAACGAACTTAAGACCTACTTTGAAGTTGGAAGGGCCTTACCTAAAAAGATGAGGACGTTAGGTGGGGATGAGAAGTTCCATAGAACTGCCTACAATATTCCGATTCTTAAGAATATCTATGAAGATCACTTAACTATAGACGCTAATATCGACTTGATAGCTACTGACCTTATGAAGTTTAGTGAGTGGTTTGATAACTGCGACTATATTCCAGATGTCTTTACCGTCCTTAGAGAATCATCATTCGTATTTGGTAAGGATATAAATCAAGGCTTCATTCAAGGTTATGAGAAAGCATGGAAGAAGTTCTTACCAGAGATGGGCTTTAAGAGGTTAGATGACTTCATTAAAGAAGATGTCTCTCAATTAATGGGACCTCATGACATTATCATACGATCTACCTTCAAGTATAAAGACACTGGAGTCGATGGTGAAATCATAATTCCATACACTCCGATTTACACCATGTCTCAGCTTAGTAATAAAACTTGATAGCTCTTAATAGCTCCATTTGTACCGTGAATAATGTACAAATTACATACTTCTTGCATTTACGCATCGCACTCTAAACTGTATGCTAGTTATGATTAATAAGGAATTGAAGTGAATGTTAAAGAAATAGTCCTAAGACAGATAGAGGAATACAACAATCAAGACATTGAAAAGTGTCTTGCGTATTGCGACGACCAGATTGAAGTATTACTCCTTCCAGATAATGAATCTCTTTTTAAAGGTAAAGACATTCTAAGGGGTCATCTAAAATCTTCTTTTGGAACTGAGGACTTCGAGGAAGTTGAAGTATTAGAAGTTATTACTCTTGGTGATTATGTAACCACAGTCGAAAGAAAAACTAAAAAATCTACTGGCGAAAATAGATCGCTTTTAATTACATATTTAGTAGAAGACTCTCTTATAAAGACTATGTGGGCAGCTAGAAGTTAATTATTATGGTGAAAAATTGTTAAAAACCAGTCCTAAGATTTTTAGTAAAATTAAAAACAGTGTCAATGTCCACGCTTTTAATTGTTTTTTAGAGAAAACTTGAATCCTGATTTCTATGGAAATGATCTTATTTTGAATGGCCATCTCTACCTCCTTTCGCTCTAGCCGAGAGGCAATGGAGGAGGTGGGAGTGGCAACTCCAGTAATAAGTTGGATATCTTCGGAAGCAAGAAGCATAAAAATCTATATTGATAGAGTTTGACTAACTACTGACTGTTG
>CAYGJN010000027.1:0-22670 GCA_964350135.1 uncultured Bacteriovoracaceae bacterium
TGATACAACTTATGCTGCAAACCTTGGAGTTGATATTCCAAGCACGCTTATTTCTCAACCTGATAGTGGTGAACAAGCTTTAGAAATTACAGATATGCTTGTCCGATCAGGCGCTGTTAATCTTTTAATCGTAGACTCTGTTGCAGCACTTACACCAAGAGCTGAGCTCGAAGGTGACATGGGTGATTCTCATATGGGTCTTCAAGCAAGACTTATGTCACAGGCCCTTAGAAAATTAACAGGCTCTATTTCACGTTCAAACTGTACTGTAATATTTATTAATCAGTTAAGAATGAAAATTGGTGTGATGTTTGGTAACCCAGAAACAACTACTGGTGGTAACGCTCTTAAATTTTACTCATCTGTTAGAATGGATATTAGAAGAATTGGTGCTATTAAAGACAAAGAATCTGTTGTTGGAAATAGAACTAGAGTAAAGGTTGTTAAAAATAAAGTTGCTCCTCCTTTTAGGGATGTTGAGTTTGATATTATGTACGGAGAAGGTATTTCTAAAGAAGGTGATGTTCTTGATCTTGCTGTTAAATACGAAATCGTAGAGAAAGCTGGAGCATGGTTTTCTTATAATAATGAAAAAGTTGGGCAAGGTCGTGAGAACTCAAAAACTTTTCTAAAAGAAAACCCTGAGATTATGAAAGAAATTACTCAAAAAGTTCTTGCAAAGAACGGTCTCGCAGACTCAGTTGAAACAGTTAATGAAATGACTGGTGAAATTGAAGAAGAAGTTAAGACGAGTAAAAAGAAAACAAAAAAAGTTCATTAATAATTTATAGGGCCAGCTAGTCTGGCCCTTTTTATATCTATGCCATACAACGACGCAATTAAACTTCTGGCCAAAAGAGATTACTCACGGTTTAAGCTTGTCCAAAAACTTAAACAAAAAGGTCATTCTAAAGAAGCTATTGATGAGACAATAGAAGAGCTCTTAGAAAAAAAATATCTAAGAGAAGATCTCTATATTGAAGCAAGAATCAAAGGTTTAATTCGAAAAGGTTATGCGGCAGATTTCATTAAAAAAAAATTAGCTGCAGAAAATTGCTCAATTGAAACAGATCAGGTCTATAAGCAAATGGAAGAGCTTAAAATTGATGAGAGATCTATTGTCTTTGATTTGATCGAAAAAAAACTCTATGGAAAAGAGCTTAGTGAGTCTAGAGACAAAGTAATGAGATTTCTCCTCTCTAAGGGTTATTCCTACCCACTCATTAAGGAATGTTTTCAAGATATTTCAGAGTAATTTCTAAAACTTATAGTCGTGAAATTTTTACAATTCAATGGACTCAAACCAGCACCCTCCTAGAATAAGTTATATCTAGGAGTGAACTATGCCCGTTTTTCTAATTAAATTATTAATTCTGCAATTATTTGTCTTTAGCTCATATGCTCAAGTTAAAACTCAAGAGTTACATGATGCTATGGAGGCTCAACAAAATATTGGCGCCTATAGAGGAATGAAGCCAGATTTTTACAAGAGAAAGTTTTGGGAGCTTGAATATCCCTATGTGGCCATTCAGGATAATGTTGAAAACCAAATGCAGATTCTAAATAATGGTCTAGCATCACTTCAAAAAAGAATTGAGTTAATTCAAAAAGCACAAAAAACAATTGAGCTTGAATATTTTATTTTCCAACCTAGAGAAAAAAGTACTCAACTGATTTTAAGAGAACTTGTAAAAAAAGCTAATCAGGGTGTTAAAGTAAGAATCCTTGTAGATAAATCCAAAACGGTTTTGGCCATGCATCCGCATATGATAAGAGCTGTTTTAGACCTGGTCCATGATAAAAGAAATTTTGAATTTCGTTACTATAATAAAAGCTCCATTACAAAGCATATGAAGATAAGCTCAGCAAATTTTAGAAACCACAGAAAACTTCTTTCTATAGATGATCGTGAAGCGATCACGGGTGGTCGTAATATAGAAGATAAGTATTTTGACCTTGATCATAAATATAATTTTCACGATCGAGATATCTGGGTAGAAGGCCCAATTGTAAAAGTAATGACTGATAGTTTTAATGAGTTTTGGAAACATAAAATCACTGAAAGAATCGACCTTGAGGAATCTACTCCTAGAGTAAAGGCCTTATTTATTATCCCGACTCCTTGGATTGATACTGACGAAGTCAAAAAAAGAAAACAAGAACAAGAAATGCTTACAAACGTAATAATAAATGACGACCTCGATGAATTTGCAAGAAAGCTTAACAGACTTGGAAACATAAATTTATCTGCTACTCCTATTAGAACATGTAGTAAAACGACTTTTGTTAGTGATAAGCCTGGTGCTAATGCAAAAGAGAGAATTAAATTTAAAACTTTTAAAGAAAACTTTATTGTAGTTGAGAGGGCACTTGGAGAATTTCTTTTTAGCTCAGAGGAAAGTATCACTGTCGCCTCTCCTTATTTTCTTTTAAACAATAGAGCTGACGACGCGAAAGATTATATTTTAAGCAAAGGTATTAATGTTGATGTATATACTAACAGTCTAGGTTCAACTGACGCATTTTATGTCTCATCACTTTTTTATGACAATGTTTTTAAATGGGCCAGACAAGGTCTTAATATGCATGTTCATAGCAGCAAATTTATTGATAATGGAATGCAAGTACTAGATCCTGCAGTAAAAGATGCGGTATGGGGAGTTCATTCTAAAACACAGCTCTATGATGATGATAAATTTTATGTAGGTACTTATAATGTTGATAACCGCTCTGCTTTTTATAATACAGAGATGGGAATTTTTTGTGAGGGCAACAAAGAGCTAGTAGATGATATTCGCAGCAGTATTATTGAGCGCTCAAAGGATCATGGTTATAGAATAACAGGTGACAAAAAAGGTTATGATAATGATGGTAATGAAGTTGATATTTTTGCTAATGCAGGTGCCTTTAAAATCTTTTTAATTAAGGCCACTGATAATATTTTAAAACCATTTGAAAACTTAATGTAACCTAGTAGATTAGGCGAGTATCACTTAATACCCAAGCACTTCGCGCCGCGTCTTTAACTAATTTCAAAGCCCCCTAAAATTTTAATAAGGGGCTCATTATGAAATTTCTTCTATTATCCCTTCTTGCCATAAGTACAATGGCCACTGAATGGGAAACCATTGAAGTACCTAATACATATTGCGGAAATGGGGATCAATACAAAACTTTTATTCAAAAAGGTGATCCCAATAAATTAGAAGTTCATTTTGCAGGAGGCGGTGCTTGCTGGAGTAAGTCCACATGTTTTGGACCTAATTTTAGGGCCAAAATATCTGCTTCTGATAATCCAAATTATGGCCGTGGGGGGATGGTTAAAAATAATCCCTTAGAAGAATTCACAAAAATTGTTTTTAATTATTGCACAGGAGATGTTTTTGTTGGAAATCATACTGCAGAGTATGGAATCAAACATGTAGGAAAACGTAATATCTTCAAGATTCTAAATTACTTAAAAGAAAATAATATTATCGATTTTGATTCTGTTGAGCATTTTGTTCAAACAGGTTCCAGTGCCGGCGCCTTGGGAAGTCTATTTTTGGCCAAAAAAGTTCAAACTTATTTTCCAAATGCACAAAAGAAAACAATGCTTCTTGAAACTCCAGGGCTTCACTGGGGCGAGCGCTTTTGGGATAAGTTTACACTTCAAATTTTAGAAGATTTCTATGAAGCTTCCAAAGATATTGTAGATAATTTATTTGAGTATGGGGGAATGACTATTAAACATCTTCCACAGATTTGTGATACTTATTATGATTGGTCAGTTGGAATTACTCAGGCAGATAAAGATATCGCTATGTCTGCTTTGTTTGGAAGTACCAATCCATATAAGCATAAAGAGCTTGTTCATGGTCGTGATGGCCTACTAAGGGCTAGTAGAAAAATTTCTAATTGTGCAGCCTGGGTACCAAACTCTTTCCTACATGCCTTTTCCAAGTTTGATTTTTTTCAAATCGTTAAAGCTGGTAACAAAACAGCTATCTCATTTTTTGAAGATGTGCTTGCGGGCAAAACTGACAAGTCATACACTGACCCAGAGTAATCTAAAATCGTTATTTAAAGTCTCTTCCCATAAGAGTTTTACGACCCTCTTCCCGGGCCTTGTGGATAGCCTCATCTATATGAACTCGAACAATTTGTGAAAGCACTTCAGACACATCTCCAGAAGTATTCATTCCGTGCTTGGCCTTCACGTAATCTTTCATTTTAGAAACCACTATAAGGATATCTGTAGGGATATTAGATTTTACCTGTTTACCACTAGAACTTGCGGCAACAATCCTTCTTCTTGGGGCATCTGAGCCTTCAGCCACTTTAGGAGCTCGCTCTTCTTCTGCCCAAGCACTTTTATGATTCATAATTGAGCTATGCAAATCCCAACAGCCAACAGAGCAAAAAGCATGCTTTCGACAGCTGGAAATACTACATTTTTGATAGATCCCACCTAATAAGATCTCTTTTTTACAATTCCCACAACGTCTCCACACATTACTCATGCCTGCTCCAAGTATTTTAATTTACTTATAGTTATACCAAAAATTGTCTATTTTTTTTACAGGTGGTGAGATTTTGCTACAGAAAAGGCCCTTATTTGCCAAAGAATCTTGGCACTACCTTTGCAACTATATTCAATAACTATTTATTTTGAAGAATTTGAGGACGCTATTATGGTTGGACAAGATCAGCTCAAAAATGATGTTTTTACTATTGGAAATTCAGCTCGTAGGCTACCAATTGAGCCACCTACGACTGCAACATCACAAGATAAAGCTATATTTGAGCTTGAATGTGCTGAAATCTTTTTAGAACAAAAACATTTTCAGCTAGCTTTTGAACATGGAAAAAGAGCATTGGCCCAAAAGAAGCTAGACCTAAGTTTAAAACTACAGATTAAAGACTTAGTGGGCATTTGTGTTCGCCACCTTCAATCAGACCGTGAAGTATTTCTTTTCCTGCAAAAATCTATTAAGTACTTAAACCGTTTTCCTTCAGAAGATTTTGCTTTTAGTATCTATATTAATTATCTTCAAGCTCTCGTGAGCCTTGGTCTAAAAAAAGAAGCTAAAGACCAATTTGAAACACTTCCTAAATATCTTAAAAAGATAAAAGAAGATCTACCTTGGATAAAAAGATACGCTCAAGTTAAGAAGTTAAAATATCTCTTTGCTAAAAATAATGATGACAATTTAGAAGCTGCTAGAATTGCTGAGTCACTCTTAGAGATTTCACGATTTATTAATGATAATGAACTAGAGAATTTCTGCGAAAAAGAACTTAAAAATTACAAGATTGAAGAGTCACAGGTTTTTGAGTTTCAAACTTGGCAATACTTAAGACAAGAAAAGATTGCACTCTTTCCTAAACTTGGTAAGGTTGCAAGAATTGCTAATAACGATAATATGATCAAAATTATTGATCTTCTTATTCCAAGCTCTTTACCAACTAGTGAATTCTTTAAAAGAATAACCAATAAAACTTATGATGTTGAATCCCATGAGAAATTCCTTAATCAAATACTTTCAAAGGTAGAAAAAACACTCGCCCCTGGTTGTATAAACCACGAGCAAGACAAGGTTTATCTCCTTTGATTAATTTTAAAGCGGTGCAAACTCTATTCGTTTACTGCACTGCTTTTTAGTACCCCTCCATACCCAATTCTTTTCATTTATGATAGCTTAGAGCATTCATTGGGCATCATGTCGTATTAAAAAAAATGATAAGAAGAGGGATTCATGAAAGCGCAAGACATTCGAAAAAGATTCACTGATTTTTTTATAAAGCATGGTCATGAAAAGATTGCTTCATCATCTTTAGTTCCTCATGACGACCCTACACTTCTTTTTAACAACGCTGGAATGAATCAGTTCAAAGATAATTTCACGGGTAAATCTAACCCTAAAAATAAACGAGCAGTTACAATTCAAAAATGTGTACGTGCTGGTGGAAAACATAACGATCTCGAAAATGTTGGCTTTACAGCAAGACACCATACATTTTTTGAAATGCTTGGAAATTTTTCTTTTGGAGATTATTTTAAATCTGAAGCAATTGATTTTGCATGGAAGTTTTTAACCGAAGAACTCAAAATCCCAAAAGATAAACTCTATATTACTGTTCACGACAGCGATGATGAAGCTTTAGAGATTTGGCATAAAGAGCAAGGCATTCCTAAAGATAGAATTTTCAAAAAAGGTGATAAAGATAATTTCTGGGAGATGGGAGAATTTGGCCCATGCGGCCCATGCAGTGAAATTTTTTATGACCATGGTGAAAAGTACACTGACAAATCCCTCGATCCCAAAAAAATCAACGACCTTTTAGACGATGAACTTCGCTATGTAGAGATTTGGAATCTTGTTTTTATGCAGTTTGAGAAAACGCCAAAAGGAAAATTTGACCTTCCTAAACCCAGTATTGATACTGGTGCTGGTTTAGAAAGAATTGCAACATTGATGCAAGGGAAATATTGGAATTATGATTGCGATCTTTTTGACGGCATTATTTCCTCATTAGAAGAATTTTCATCCAAAACTTATACCGACAACAAATACACTTCAAGTTTTAGAGTAATTGGAGATCATATAAGGGCTGCTTCGATGCTTATAACGGATGGAGTTATTCCATCTAATGAAGGTCGTGGCTATGTTCTTAGAAGAATTATTAGACGTGCTGTTCGCCATATTAGAGAACTTGGAATATCGGAGCTGACTCTCCACAGACTTGTTCCTGTGGTTTTTGAGTCACTCGGTATGGAGTATACACAAAATCAAAAAGAACAAGACCTGGCCATAAAGTACTTGAAAATTGAAGAAGAAAAATTTCTTGAAACACTTGATACCGGCATAAAATTTTTGACTGGTGAAATAAAGAAAATGAAAACAGACACCCTCTCTGGACATATCGCCTTTAAACTTTACGATACTTACGGTTTTCCAATTGATTTAACCGAGGTCATTTTAAGAGAGAAAAACTTAAAGCTTGATGAAGCTGGCTTTGATAAGTCTATGACTGAACAAAAAGAACGCTCAAGAAAATCCTGGAAAGGTGGTGCTTTAACTGACGACAATAAAAAAGTTTTTTATAAAATTAAAGAAGACAATGGCATTACAAAGTTTACTGGCTATGAAAAAGCACAAGACAAGGGGAAGCTACTTTTTAAAGAAAAGCTTGATGATGTCTGGGCATTAGTTTTTGACCAGACTCCTTTTTATGCAGAATCTGGTGGACAAGCAGGTGATCAGGGCTCAGTTGAAGATGTCTTAATTCTTGATACTCAAAAGCCTGTTGAAGATCTGCATGTTCTTTATACTGATGACCCTAAAAATTTAGAAGTAGGAAAAACTTACACCCAAACTGTTGACAGTAAAAAAAGAGAACTTACTAAAAGAAATCACTCAGCAACGCATTTATTACAATCAGCACTTATTAAGACCCTTGGTACTCATATTAAGCAAGCTGGTTCACATGTTACCCATGAGCGTTTACGTTTTGACTTCACTCATCCTAGTGCAGTTACTAAAGACGAGCTAAAAGAAGTAAATAGACTCGTAAACGAATATATTAACTCACAATATAATGTTTCCTCTGAGGTTATGGATAAAGAAAAGGCCATGAACTCTGGAGCTATTGCTATGTTTGGTGAGAAATATGGAGACTCTGTTAGAGTTATCACAATGGGAGATGCTTCAGTTGAGTTCTGTGGTGGCACACATGTTTCTAATACAGCAGATATTGGACTTTTCTATCTCACAAGTGAATCATCTTTAAGTAGTGGTGTAAGACGTATTGAAGCAGTCACAAGCTCAGGAGCTCTTTCTATTCTAAATAAAAGAAGCCAAGTTCTTTCATCTATTGAATCAAGTTTGAATGCTAAAGAAGAAACAGCTGCGGACCTAGTTGAAAATCTTCAAGCGCAAGTAAAGAAACTCAATAAAGAAAAACAATTATTAAAGGATAAGCTCCAAGGCCTACAAAGTGGTGCACTTTTTGATAACCCTGAATCTCTAGGAACTTATGTCTTCAAAGCAGCTAAGGCGCCAGAGGGAAGTGATCTTAGGAAACTATCAGATGATTTTATCTCTCAATACCCTAAAGGCATTCTTCTTCTTTATGGAGAGAATAAAGGCAAGATTAGTGCTCTTTTAAGAGTTCACAAGTCTAATAAAGATATTAATTGCTCAAAAATTCTGGGGGAGTCTCTTAAGTCCATTGATGGCCGTGGTGGCGGAAGAGCAGATATGGCCCAAGGATCAGCTGAGGTAAGCGCAGACCTAGGTCATTTTGTAAAAATAACGAAAGAACTTATAGGAAAAAATTTATGAAATATTTTTTAGCTTTATTATTAATAGTTTTATTTTCTTGCAGGAAAGCAAACCATTCTGCTGACGCTAAAAAAATTAACCTTCCCTTAGTAGAACAAATAGAAACTCTTGATCCAGCAAATTCTTACGATATGATTTCAGCAAGAGTCTTGTATAGTATTTGTGAACAGCCATACCAATATCATTATCTTAAAAGACCATTTGTGCTTGAACCATTGCTCGCAACTAAGATGCCAGAGTTAAGTACAGATCAAAAAACCTTTACTATTAATCTTCAAAAAGATGTTCTCTACCACGATGATCCTGCTTTTAATGGAAAACCTCGAACGGTTAAAGCAGATGATCTCAAAACTCAAATCAAAAGAATTGCTTTTACCGGAACTAGATCTAATGGTTGGTTTTTATTTAAAAACCGAATTGTTGGTCTTGATGATTTTAGAAAAAAAGCAAAAAAAATCGAAGATATCGAAACAATAAAAGTTAAGGGACTCAAAGTTCTCAACGAACATACCTTGCAAATTAAACTCACCCAGCCCTACCCTCAGCTTAAGTATGTGATGGCCATGTCTTTTATGACTCCCACACCTATAGAGTTTGTTAAATATTATCAAAATTCTCTTTCTGAAAATCCTGCTTGTACTGGGCCTTATAAACTTAAAGAGTGGAACAGAGGCCATAATGTTAAAATTACAAGAAATAAAAACTATAGAGAGGCTTTCTATCCTTCACAAGGAGATCGTTTTGCCAACGCAAATGGATTATTAAATGATGCTGGAAAAAAAATTCCATTTGTAGATGATATTGAATTTAAGATTCTTAAAGAAAATCAAACTCAATGGCTCAATTTTTTAAATAAAAATATTGATTACCTCCCTGTTCCTAAAGATAACTTTGGAGCCGCTATTAATGTAACAGGTGGTCTATCTGATGATCTTCTTAAGAAGGGAATTAAACTACAGCTGATGCCTACTCTTATTTATTGGTGGGTTGGTTTTAATATGAATCACCCAATCCTGGGCAAAAATAAAAACTTCAGAATGGCCATGGCCCACGCTATTGATATAAAAAAATACATTGCTCTTTTTACAAATAATGTTGGTCAAAAAGCCAACTCTATCTTTACTCCTGGCATTCCAGGCTATGACCCAACATCTAAAGTTAATTTTGAATACAATATTGAAAAGGCAAAAAATTATCTCGCAAAAGCTGGTTATCCTGAAGGGAAAGGATTACCTGAATTTACCTATGATGTTCGCGGCTCATCTACTTTTAGTCGTCAAATGGGTGAATTTATCGCCCAATCGTTTTCAAATATTGGGGTAAAAGTTAACGTTGTTGTTAATACCTTCCCGGGCTTTCTTAAAAAACTAAGAGAGGGCAGACTTCAAATTTGGCTTGATGGTTGGGGGCTTGACTACCCTGATGCAGAAAATATTTCACAACTGCTTTATTCTAGATCACACCCACCTGGTCCAAACCATTCATACTACACAAGAAAAGAAGTAGATGCGCTTATTGAAAAACTTAAAATTCTGCCTGACGGTGATGAAAAATTTGAACTTATGAAAAAAATTCAAAATTATGTATTTGAAGATATGCCTTGGATTCTTCTGTATTACAAAAGGTCATACGTTCTTTATCAGGGACAATTACAAAACTTTAGAAAATCAGAAATGATACACAACTATGTGAAGTACCTAAGAAAGACTCCGTGAATCGAGTTTTGACTTAACTTCTTTTATAAGAACAAAAGGATTAAAATCTTTTTTAATACCGATAACTTCAATGCCGGCCGAATTAACAAGGTCTTTAACAAGCCCGGTATCACTATCAGTTATAAGAACATCAAACCTATAATTAGTTCTAAACTGCTCTAATACATCTTCCCAGCCTTCACAAATTATTAGATCTAAATTTTCTAACTCATTTAATCTAGACCCCAAAGAATTTCTAACGAATGTATTTTCACTAAAAAGAAGCACGTGAGTATTTAGAATTTTTGGCGATAATTTTCCCATGCGGAAACATAACCTCATTGATACATAGCGAGAAGAATTAGTTTTTTTAGAATAAATAGAATTATGTTTTACCTCAGGGGTCGTTTAATCAAAGACTTACAAAAGGGGGCGATGCGAAATCCTATAGTGTACTTGTTTACAAGAAACAAGAGCAATGATTTGATTGTAAGCTCTAAACATTTTTCTATTTAACTATTTTATGAATTTAACGCTTCAAGATTTAAAATATGTGATTGTTCCAGCAAAAAGGCCCAGGCCTCATCAAGAAAAGCATTACGATATGCTCTTTAGTTTCTGGCATCACTCGTTCAAGAAAGTCTTTGAGGAAATTTCAAAACCTAATCAATATAAATTCAGTGATCAATTCCTACTTCAAGACGAAGTTGGTGGTTTATTTTTTAAAGATCAAGTTGTTGCTATTATTTTTTACTCATGGATAGATTGCAATAGGCCCTCAGAGTTAGCGCGCAGTTATTTTTCTCATTATACAGATCCAGCAATGAACTTTCTAACTCAACAAAGTAATGAAATTATGGTGATGAGTAATTTAGCAGTACACCCTCTTTGGCGTAAAAAAAAGACAAACCTTGATATTGCAAGCCTAATGATTGAGTTTGCAATAAAGAGGTTAAATAATTCAAAAGCATCTCATCTTATCTCGTTTACAAGAAATGATAGAAAAATGCATGAAGTTGTATACTCATTTGGAGGTAAACGTATAGATCAACATATAGCTTTTGATATCCCTTCAGATATTATCGCAATTTCCAATCAGGGCCTAACAAGAAGTCCCTTAAAAAATACTAGTCCTGAATTTGTCTGAAATACTCTTCCATTGAAATCTTAGTCGCTTCTGTATAAAGATTCACAACATCTTTTGAAGACATATTATAGATTTCCATTAATTGAGGAATTACTTTTTTAGGAGGAAGGCATTGACCTCTTTCCCAGTTTGCAACAAATTGAGGTTTAATCTCAAGTTTATGAGCAATAATAGTACGGGAGAGACCAAGATTTTCTCTTTTTGCCTTAAATGTTTTTCCGATAATTATGTTTTTAATTCTACTTATAGCAACCACAATTTTTCCTTTAGCAAGCTGAGGATATTATAGGAACCTAGGACCATAAGGCGAGGGAAGTTGAAAAATATACACGGTTATTTAGGCAAAAATTGCCTCTTGATATTCAAACTCTCATCAAATCTAGATCTACATCGATAAGCAAGCATCACGTTCACCTGCTAACAACTGAACGTAGAGGTTAGAATTATGAGAAGGTTCCTGCAAACCATAGCTATAGTTCTGATATGGACTATAACCTCATCCTCGGCCAGAGAGTATGTGGTCTATAATATCGGAATTGAAATCCCAATGTCTGATGAGGTCATTCCTAAGAAGAATTTTTATATCAACATGGGATCAAACCAAGGTCTTCGTGAAGGCGTCGTTGTTGATGTCTTTAGAGTTGTTTCTCGAATTGATCCATACAAAACTAAAAAACGATTTAACTATAAAGTAAAAATAGGTGAACTTGAAATTCTCCACTCAGAAGATGATTCGGCCATCGCCAGCATGAGTAGTCTCAAAAACACAGACAAGGATGCTCTGTACTTTGAAGTTGACGGAATAATGATAGGCGATCATGTGGCTGTGAAAATAGACCAGTGATAGAGGGCCTGCTCTCTATTACTGGCTCTTTTAATACTCATAGAAAAGATCCATTAATGGTCTGCATTTTATGATAGTACCAAACATGATTTGAGTATTAACTCCTCTAACATCGACACTAACAATATACTCCTCTCCTTCAGTAATCTTTGTCCCTGAAGATATTTTTAAGAGAAGTGATTTAATCTTTAAACCGTTCCAATAACCTCTAAAGTGAAATGTTCCTATCAAGTAATCTTTATTCCCAGACACTAGTTTTTCGCACGGTGCAATAACAATTATTCGTTTCATAATTTAATTAATGCAAGCTTTACCAATAAGAGCTGTATTTAAATGCCTTGTTTATTTATAATTAGGTTCGTAACCATTCATTTATTGATCAGTTAAAGGGTTTAAATATGAGCGAAAATACAAGAACTGTTGGTCGTATGTTTTTAGAGCGTGTGAAAAAATCAACCACCGATAATGCCGTGGGATGGTTTGAAGACGGCAGTATAAAATTTATTAGTTATAACGAATACAAATCTATTACTCAGGCCATATCAATGGGTCTTCAGGAATTAGGTGTCGGTACAGACTCAAAAGTTTCTATTTTAAGTAATACTAGAAAAGAATGGAATTATTGTGATTTTGGAATTTTGTTTGCCCGAGGAGTAACCATTCCAATTTATCAAACCTACACTAGCGAAGAAGTAAAATATATTTTCAATCACTCAGATAGCAAAGTTATTATTGTTGAAAATGATGAACAAATAGAAAAGGTCATTAAAGTTCAAAATGATCTTCCAAATCTTCAACATCTTATCTACTTTGATAAACCAAACGAAAGCAATCTTAGCAAAATTAAAGATGGTGTAAATGTCTTAAGCTATGACGATCTATATAATCTGGGTCTTAAAGCAAATAAGGACAAACCTGATTTTTATGAGAAAAATATTCTAGACCAAAAAGAGGATGAGCTCGCTAGTATTATTTATACATCAGGAACAACAGGTGAACCCAAGGGTGCAGTTATTACTCAAAGAGCCTTAGCAACAATGCTTTTAAACGTTGAGCAAAGAATGGGGCCGCTTTTTAATACCCAAGATCGTACTTTAACCTGGCTTCCGCTTTCTCATGTCTTTGGTCGTTGTGAATCTTTGCTTGGTGTTGTCCTAGGTTGGGAGATGGTTTTTGCTGAAGGGGTTGATCAACTTATGAGCAATCTAGCAACTGCAAAACCAACTGTTCTCTTAGCAGTTCCAAGAATTTTTGAAAAAATTTATGCCAAAATAATGGATCAAGTAAATTCTGGCTCTCCTGTAAAAAGAGCTCTTTTTAATTGGGCAAAGCATGCCCTCACCTCATACCATGACAAATTAAATGAAGACCTTTCACCTACAACGGCAGAAATCATTCAAGCAAAACTTGCTTACAAATTAGTTTTTTCTAAAGTTTATGAAAAGTTTGGAGGCCGCGTTCGTTATTTTATCTCCGGAGGCGCACCTATATCAATTGAGATTATTAAATTTTTAAGATGTGCAAACTTAGTTATCGTAGAAGGCTATGGTCTTACTGAAACAGTTGCTCCTTGCTGTGTTAACCCTCCAGAAAAACAAATTCCAGGAACAGTTGGTACCCCTTTAGGGGATGTTCAAATAAAAATCGCTGATGATGGTGAAATCCTTATTAAGTCTGAAGCTATGCTAAGTGAGTATTATAAAAACCCTGAAGCAACAGCTGAAGCTATTAAAGATGGCTGGTTTTATTCTGGCGATATTGGGGAGTTTGAATCAAGTGGATACCTTAAGATCACCGATCGAAAAAAAGATATTATTATCACCAGTGGTGGCAAAAATGTTGCCCCTCAAAAAATAGAAAACATGCTTAAGCTTAAAAAGCATATTTCCCAATCCGTCGTGATTGGAGATAAAAGAAAATATCTAACAGTGCTTATTGGAATAGAAAAAGAGCCTTTTCTTGACGATCTAGTAGAAATGGGGCTTCCTGAAGACTGCAGCCTTGAAGACATTGCAAAACACGAAAAAACCAAGTCTATTATTGAAGAATACATAGAAGAGGTTAACGAAGAGCTCGCAAGCTTTGAGAGCATCAAGAAATTTCATATTATCCCAGAAGAGTTCACAGTAGATAACGGGTTTATAACGCCTTCCCTTAAAGTTCGAAAGAAAAACATCATGAAGGCCTATGATTCCGCAATTGATGCAATGTATTAACAAATGAGAATATTGACGTTTGGGGTCTAAAAACCTATAAAGTACCGCTAATCAAAAAAATAAGGATTCTCAATGGCCCGTGTAACAATTGAAGACTGCTTGGAAAGAGTTGAAAACCGATATGAGCTTGTTCACCTAGCTACAAAACGTGTAAAGCAACTAAAAGAAGGTGCAGATCCACTTGTTCGCTCTAGAAACAAAGAAATTGTAACGGCATTACGAGAAATCGCACAAGATAAAGTAATTCACGCACCTGTGGAAGAATACGATTCAGAAGAATTCTAAACAGTAGCAATTCAGCCCCACTCTTATTGTAAGATTTACATATAAACCTTTGGTTCTAAAGGGAAATTCTTACATTTAATCATAACTCCACTTAGTAAATTCACAATCAACTTCATTTATTGCATTATGAGTGACCTTTTCACTGAGGCTAATTTTTAAGGAGAGAGAACCCTATGAAACTCATTTCAATTTTATTGCTAGCTTTACTTGTATCTTGCTCGCAAAGAGAAGATGTAAAACCAGCTACAAACCCCAAAGCTCAGCAACTCGCAAAGCTTTCTTCACATATCTCAGAGCTTAAATCTAAAAATGAAAGAGATCATAATCACGGACCAGAAGAAATTCTTGGGCTTGAAGAAAAACTAATGCAAAAAAGACTTGAAGGCTCACTTGCTTATGTGAACCATGACAACTTGGCCGTCAAAGGAGCTCTTGAAGGTCATACAAAAGTGTATGAATTCAAAGGTGAATATAAAGTGATGGTAATTCCCGTTCAATTTTCTGATGAAGAAATGGCGGACCCAAGCTTTTTTAAAGAAAACACTGATGGAGTTGTTCCTGCTCAAGAGTATATTTTTGGAAAAGATAAAAACTCAATGGCCCAATACTATCTTCATGCTTCTATGGGTAAGCTAAAAGTTAAAGGTGAAGTTACTCCTATCGTAACAGTTAACGGTACATTAAAAGATTATGGTGAAGCTGTTCAGGGTGGGAGCGATAAAAATGCAAGAGGCTTAGTTGTTGACGCCCTTGTAAAACTAAAACAAATTAAAACAGATACAAATTGGTGGTACCAATTTGATGAATGGGACTTAAATGATTACGACCAAGATAAAAACTTTCACGAAGCTGATGGTTTTGTAGATGCAGTTGTTCTTATCTACGCCGGTAAAAGTCAAGCATCATGCCAAAGAGCTTTTGATCCAGATGGAGAAAGACCTGCTTCTTCTGATGTTCCAGAAGGACCTCAAAAACTTGCAGCAGTTGAGTGCTTTAATAGAATCTGGCCTCATAGATGGTCAATTCACTTAAGCGAAAGTCATCCAGAGTACTCAAAACAAGGTCCAATTATTGAAGGCACAAGAAGACCAAGTATGGGCGGATTAAAAATTGCCGATGATCTTTTTGCGGTTGATTATAATATGCAATCTGAGTTTTCAGATCGCTCAACATTTATTCATGAGTTTGGTCACTCTCTAACTCTTCCAGATATCTATTCTTCAGGGAAAGGTAACTCTACAGGGCAATGGGAGATTATGAGTTCCAATTCAAATCTACAGGCCCAGGAATTTTCAAGCTTTTCTAAGATAAGTCTTGGATGGTTAAAGCCTAAAGTTGTTAAGCAAGGAACGACAACCTCTGCATATCTTGGTGCTTATAATTTTCTTTCTCATAATCAAAGAGAAGATCTTTTTAATTTTGACGGACCTCTATCAGTAGAAGATCTTATTGATGGCAGAACACAAGATGTATCAATTGTTTCACAAACCCCTCGTTTTGATGAACCTGTTTATAGATCACTTGCAATCATAACAGACCCAACGATTGAAGAAGTCGCTATTGTAGAAGATAAGTTTGGTGATAATAATATTACTGCTTATTCATCCAGATTTGACGGTGATTCTAGGTCCGTTAAGGTAAGCCTAACAGTTCCTGAAACCGGAGATGCAACTCTTAAGTTTGATACAATTTATCATATTGAAACGGAAACGAACTTCAAGTCTAAAACAAACAAAGAAATTAAAGTTGTTGTGGATTATGACCTAGGCAAAGTGATTATAGACGGAGAAACAAAAGAAGAACTAAGAACAATCTCTGGAGATAATAATTACGATACTCTTAACGAAATGAATCCTATATGTGAAGCAACTCGAGTTCTTGAACTTAGAGAGAAGCTAATCAATAATGGAGACTTAGATGAAGCAGAGAAGCTAGAGTTTACTCTTAAAACAAATACCTGCCAAAAACCAACTTGGGTTACTAAAGAATACGACTTATCTGACAAAAGAGGCCAAACAGTTGAAGTAGAGATTAACCTCACAACTGATGGTGGTTATACTGAGTTTGGTGTACTAGTTGATAATATCAGATTAGGCTCCGAGCTTATTGATTTTCAAGATAAGAAAAACCTTGGAACTTTTAAAGCTCTTAAAGGCGGTAGTGACGAGGCTAAATACCAACAATTTTATCTTATGGAGTACAGAACTCCAGGGGAAAATTTTCAAGATCAAGGACTAAGCCTTTCTTACAATATGGACAATAATATCTCTGATACACAATCTGTTTTTATAAACAGTGATAAAAGCTTAAAAGATAGATTCAGACTTTTAGAGGCTAGCTATCAGCCTGGCGTTGTGGTTTGGTATTTTAATAATAAATTTGATCGCCGCTCAAACAATGCTCATGGACAAAAAGGAAAAGGTTACTACCTAGTTCTTAATAGTAAAGTTCAAGAAATGATTCTCCCTGGTGGAATCTTTGATAATGTTTTAACAGATAATGGTGAGTATGACCCTGAAAGCGACGCTCACAAAGCATTAGAGACTGAACAACAAAGACTTTTCGTATGCTTTGCTTGGAGGGATTATTATGTTTACCAAAACGGCTCTGAAGAAAACTGTAATGATGTAGCTGACCTTGATTATATTTCAAGCCTTACTCTCAATGGTAAAAGATTACAATATAGAAGAGAGCGCTTTAACGAGCTTCTACCAATCAAGCGTTACTCTACATATGGTGTTGGAAAACCATTTAGAAGTTCTCCCGCTATGAGAACAAGTCTTTCTGCTTTTAGACCTGAAGGTTCTCCCGCGGTTAAACCTTTTAAGGTTTATAAAAGAGATGGACAAGAAATGGTTTTAGATACTGATCTAACAAATAATCAAAAGTCCTATGAAGCAGTATCAAGCTTTAAAGATGCTAATTCTAAATTAACCGATAACGATCGTTTTCATGGTGATTCGGTTGTTGTAGAGAAAAAAGGACTAAGCTTTAAAGTTGTAAAACCTTCACCAAGAGTAGAAGCTCTCTACTCTAGAGATGAGCCTGCTGATAGTAGTGCAAATTACTATAGAAGACCTAGAGCTAAAGTACTTATTGACTGGGAAGAGTGATCCCACAGACTTATAGAATTGAATAAAAAAGCCTCCGAATGGAGGCTTTTTTATTTATTTAAGGCGACTTTTAAAACATCATCAAAATGCTCAACAGGATAAAACTTAAGCCCTTTTCTATGGCGCTCAGGTACCTCTGTTAAATCTTTCGCATTTTCCTTTGGAAGTATAATTGTCTTGATACCTGCTCTTTTAGCGGCCAAGACTTTTTCTTTGATTCCACCAACTGGTAGGACTTTTCCAGTAAGACTTAACTCTCCAGTCATAGCAAGTCCAGCCTTCACTCTTTTATTTTTAGCTAGCGAGTACATGGCCAATGCCATTGTTATACCAGCACTAGGACCATCCTTAGGAGTCGCTCCTGCAGGAAGATGAAGGTGAACCTCATGTGTTGAAAGAAAGTCTTTTGGCTCGCTATCGGCCTGTACAGAAGGCTTAGGAGCTGATTTTTGTGAAGTCTTAGACTTCGTTTTCTTTTTTCTATTTCCGTTAGGCTTATTCATATCTTCTTGAAGCATTTTTTGAACATAACTATAGGCAATATTAGCTGACTCATTCATCACATCCCCAAGCTGTCCTGTAAGCTTAAAACCCTTGCCTTCAAGTGGGATTGTTTCAATCTGAAGAATATCTCCTCCATAGCCAGTCCAAGCTAGCCCTGTAACGATACCTGGCTGCTGAGATTTTTCAGCTTTGTCTGAACTAAAAACTTTAGGGCCTAAATGTTTTGCAAGACTTTCTGGAGTAGGTGTAAATTTTTTCGCTCTTCTCGAGTTTACTTTTTGATAGGCTGCAATTCTGCAAAGTTTTGCAATCATTTGCTCCATCACCCTAACACCAGGCTCTCTAGCATAATCTTCAATGAGTTTTTTCATAACAGCTTTTGTTAAAGAAAATTCTTTGGCCGTTAAACCGTGCTTTTTAAGTTGCTTAGGAATAACCCACTTGGTTGCTATAGAGAGTTTTTCTTCTAATGTATAACCAGCAAGATCAATAACTTCCATTCTGTCATATAAAGGCTCAGGAATATCTTCAATATAGTTTGCTGTTGCAATAAAAAGCACTCTTGATAAGTCAAAAGATGTATCAAGGTAATTATCTATAAATGTAGAGTTTTGTTCTGGATCTAAAACTTCAAGAAGAGCAGATGCAGGGTCACCCTGAAAGCTATGCCCAAGTTTATCTATCTCATCCAACATAATAACAGGATTGTTTACATCAACCCTTTTAAGGGCCTGAAGTAATTTACCAGGCATGGCACCAATATAGGTTCTTCTATGTCCTTTAATTTCAGCTTCATCTCTCATACCACCAAGGCTAAAGCGATAAAATTTTCTACCAAGAGATTCTGCAATACTTTTACCAAGACTTGTTTTACCAACACCCGGAGGGCCCGCAAGACAAAGTATCGTTCCATCGTAATCTGGCTTTAATTGTCTCACGGCTAAAAATTCTAAAATTCTTTGCTTTGGTTTTTCTAATCCGTAATGATCTTTTTCCAAAATCTTTTTAGCTTTAGAAATATCTCTATTATCTTGTGTTGACTTGCTCCAAGGAAGATCTACTAGCCACTGCAAGTACGTTCTTGTCACATTATATTCTGGAGAGCTATCAGGAATACTTTCTAACCTATCAAGTTCCTCGTTTGCAATCTTTAATGCTTCCTCTTCCATTCCAGCTTCTTCAATAAGAGCTGCAAATTTTTTCACATCCTTGGCCTTATCATCTTCATCCATGCCAAGTTCATTACGAATTACTTTAAGTTGCTCTCTTAAAAAATACTCACGCTGGTACTTATTAACTTTATCATTTACTTCATCTGTTATTTTCTTTTGAATATCAGCGACATCTTTTTCTCTACGCAAGTAAACAAGAAGCTTTGCAAAACGCTTTTTAACAATAAGAGTTTCAATAAAGTCTTGAGCTTCTGGAATATCTAATGAAAGTGCAAATGCAACAAGATCGGCAAGAGCTCCTGCACTCGGCGAATTAATCATTGCAAGCTTCATCTCTTCATTAAAATATGGATTAATCTCACCAAGTTTTTTAACCTGATTAATTACACTTCTTGTATATGCATCTAACTCTTCGTCAGGTTCAGCAATATCTTCAAAAATTTCAGGTCTTATGACCAGTAAAGGATCCTCTGATAAAAACTCATCAACTCTATAACGTCTAAGTCCATGAACTAATACATTCACTGAACCATCGGGTAGCCTTAGTTTTTTTACAACTTTACAAAGCACACCTACCTTATAAATGTCCTTAGAGCTGACTTGAGCGTCTTCATCAAAGTCTTCTTCATCATCTTTGAATTTTACAAGGTTTAGGGCCAAGTAACTTGATTGAGTAATATAACGATCAAGGTCTTTGGTATAACGTTCTTCAGAAAGTATAATTGGTGCAATCATTCCTGGAAAAATAGGACTGTTGATTATTGGAATAACGACAATCTCATTTGGTATCTTTCTTGGAAGTTCTGCATCTACTTCCTGAATCATTGCTTTTTCTAATTCATCACTCAAAGGTTTCTCCTCATTTTGAGATAAGTGCTAAAGATAACATGGTATCAATTAAAAGAAATGCAAGTGGAAGCTAGCGCTTTAGGTCAATTACTAAACGCGCAGGATTTTTCAAATAGAAAATATCTGCAGTGACCTTATCTTTAAACTTGAGCTCTAGTGAGAGTGATTCAGCACTCAATGGGTAGAAGTCTAAGTTTTTGATATGGCGGCTATTCCCTGGAAACTTAACATTGTCCTTCATGCCTGTATCAAAGAAGTCCAAATATAGCTTCTTCTCTCCAGGAGAAAGATAGCCGTAGATCTTAGGAATATCAGAAGATGAAAAGTCAAAAACGACTCTCTCATATCCCTGGGCACTTGAAAAAGAGTGTCTCACATTTAAAAGTTGAGCACTGACTTTTTTATTACCTGTGTGAAAGATACCTTTTTCCAAATAGATAGACTTCTTATCCCCATCTATTCTCCAAAGTCTCTCTTTTTGCAGGTCTTGTGCAATAGTAAACTGAGATACAAATAAGCAAAGTAATAAAAATTTAATTTTCATATAGCTTATTATGATTGCTAAAGGCCGAAAAACCAATAGTTTTTACGAGGTTAGACGTCTTCGACTACTTAGACTTAAAAGAAAACTTAATCCCAGAACTAAAATCAGATTTCCAGAACCACCGCTACCACCGTCCGTATTAATTGTGCCGCACAGTCCTATTAATGATTCTTTCTTTATTTCAACGCCACCGCTCTCGGAGCTTGCCTGGGCAGCGTCTCCCGATGGAGTTGCTGGAGATGATGCTTCCACTCCAAAAGGCTGAACAGACTGAGTATTTGGGCCTTGCATACAAGACGTATTGTCAGCGTAGGGTTGGTAGTTTTTAAAATTAATCATATTAAATTCACTACCGTCTTTCTCACTTACTGAGAAAATCACCATATAGTGATTAAGTTGATCAAGCATTGATAAAGAAGAGGGGAAAAAATCATTATTATTAAAACTTGTGCCTCTATTAAGTGGTTGAGGAATAAGTTCAACATTAAAAATATTATTACTAGCATTTACTACATCTAGTGGTATTCGACCGATAATATCAATATCAGGACTAGTCTCAACATTTGCAAAGCTATGATTTGTATCTAAGTTAATTTCTACAAAATCAAAATCACTATCTGGGAAGTACTCTGAAGGTCCTCCTACTCTTTCAGCGTATAGGTTAATTCTATTAGCGGAATAAAGTCCCTGGGCAACAATTTTAACATCTAGATAGAGATCACTTGCTCCATAACCTGAAGCTATAATATCAAAATCTGTTAAATCGATTTGATACTTATCACTGTTTCTTTGAGCTGGATTATTAAGAATCGTTAGTGAGTTGTTTTCATTAATAGATGATTGCAAAAAGAATCCAGTCCTGGCCTGCCCTAAGCTGCCATTACTATTTACCAAGTTAATTTCATTCGTTGATGAAGCCGTACTCGTATAAAGAAGAGGTGTATCAAAAGAACAAGCAATACTAAGATTTCCTAAATCCACAAAAGACTGACTAAGAGTAAGGCCGACTCCTTCTGGAAAACCATCGTATTGAACGCCACATTTAGTATAATAAGCTCCTCTCCAGTCACCAGAAGAACAAAAATCTTTTTCTATAGTTGAATAAAAATCAGGAGGACTCGCACTTGTACCAAAGGGAGAAATATATAAAAAGTATGTATCGTTTAAGGGAAGTCCTTTTAAACTAAAAGTTCCACCACTATCAGTTACAACTGAAAGGATCACTTCACCTGTTTCTGCTGAAATAGCATGTACATGGGCACCAAAAACACCAATGATAGAATCTGAGCCCGCAATATTTCCTGTAATCGTTCCGTAGCTGCCAATTGGATAAGTATTTCTAACTGCTAACTTATCATCAGAGCTTGTTGAAAATTGTCCTTTGAAAACAGTATAAAACATCGTTGAGTTATGAACTTGGCCGTGACCTAAACCAATCAAATGACCGAGCTCATGAGTGATAATATCTCCTAAGTAAAAAGGACCTCCGGCAGAGGAGTTATTTGTAATTGTTGCATCAGCTGAAAAGTCTTTACTGTCATTGATTGCAATATCAGCCTCAATTAATCTCCCACTGGCCGTGTAATAAGTTAGCGTAGTAACAGCTAGTACTGAAGATCCAAAACTAGGTGATGTTGAAAAGTAAATATCATTTCGATCTTCTTGAATCGTACTCGTACTATTTCTACTAATTGAAATATTTCCGTTACCGTTCCAATTACTTAAACCTAAATCTATGATTGAATTAACATCTGAACTTGAAATTGAATTATTATTAACTGGATCAACCCAAACTTGAATTGAAGTTTGCCCGGAAGGCCATACTATATTATCCCCAAGATCAGATTTATTCTGAACAAATGAATAAGCATTAAAAGCAAGACAAAGACTAAAAAGCCAGAGCCTTATGTGCTTTTTTATCATTTAGACTCTCACTGGCTACGAACTGATAAACTAAAACCAAGCCAAAATACTA
>CAYGJN010000027.1:22680-25577 GCA_964350135.1 uncultured Bacteriovoracaceae bacterium
AAAAAGAACAAAGAGAATAACAAGTAATTCTTTGTTAAATGGTGCAGATGTCTCATCTTCATGTGGGTTATTTTTAAAGGACTTTGCATTTGCAGGAGTTCTTTTCATACGATCTTTTTTTAATTTTTGAAACTTTCCATTACCATTTGCGATTATAATATCTGTTTCTTTATAAGCTTCTGTAAGCTTTGAAGAAAAATGACTTTCTTCCAAGAGTTTTTCGAATTTATCATAATCGATTGAGCCAATACCTTCCTTATCTCTAAATATTTCAGACTCAAGATAAAGATCACCACCTTTTCTTTTCAGTGAATACTTTCCTGAGGCTAGGTTATGAACCCAGAAGGAACCTTCGCTATCTTTTAAAAATAAAACAACTCGCTCACCTTCTTTAAATTTAGGAACACCTTCTACTTTATATGTTCTTCCGCCCCAAATCCCACCAGGGAAACGAACCTTAATTCCATTATTTGTTACGATTTGATTAAATTTTACACCCAGTGATTTTTCAATACTGATTGTTGCTTCTGTTATAATAATTCCAGATTTATCTTTTTTATAAATTGATCCCTGGTAAGAACCAAGTACAACAGCATCTGAATCTTCAATCTTATTTTCAATACTTAAAGGGATAAATGTTGTTGCCCTAAGAACAGGAAAACAACAAAAAATAAGACCAACTATCCAAAGATGCTTTTTACTCATAACCATCGCCTTTTTATAAAATACTCAGTAGTATTTTCGGCAAAACGAAGCAAAAGCTTTAGCGTTTTGGTCAGGAATTAAACATTAATTGTTTAACCTAGAGCAATTTGATAATCTGATAAGTCATTGAAAATACGATGATTATCAATAATTAGAATCGTATTACTCTGACTTGAGAGTCTTTTAAGAAGTCTGGCCAAGGATACAAGCTCCTTATCAGAAAGACCGAAAGAGATATTTTCAAAAATAAGCATATGATCTTTTGGGTTTTGAGTAATAAGAGATACTAGGTTTACTCTTTGTCGTTCACCGCCGGATAAACTATTAAGCTTTCTATTTAATGAAAGATAATCCAAATTTAGCAATTGTAAGTATTCCCAAATTCTCATGAATTTTGGAGTTAATTTTATATTAGGTAAAACTTTGCTAATTGGTCTTGAGTAAGTTTCCCAGGCAGTCATTTTTCCATCAAAAATATCTGCATACTGTTTTTTAAGGCCCCGCCCTGAACATTGCTCACATTCCAGCTCTATATCTTCAAGGTAAACCATATCAATAATAAGCTTTCCGCTCCCTTCACATTTGGAACATCTTCCAAGGTCTGAATTAGATGAAAAATGTCCTTTTTCCAATCCAAGTGCTCTTGAAACATAAAGACCAGCAAAATGTTTTCTCACTTCAGGAGCTAAACCAAGAAATGAGCCAATCGTAGAACGGCTTGTAACTTTTCCCATGCTCGCAGAAATTGCAAATACTGAAGTAATCTCACTATCAAGACTTATGCTCTCTACTTCAATCCTTGATTTTAAACTTAATCTGTTTTCGATTTTATCTATAAGTACCTTGGGAAATGCTTCAAAAAAATATTCTGACTTTCCAGAGTTAGACTCTCCATCAATTTGAGTAATACAATCAATTGGGATTTTAAAACTTTTTTTATCCCAGTTATCGATAGAAAGATTATTAACCTTAATCCAGGAAATTGGTTTTCTTTTTTCAAATTTAATTTTTTTGTACTTATCAATCTTTTTGCTTGGATTACCTTCAAAAAGAACCTCTCCCCCTAGATGCCCCGCACCTTCTCCCATTTTTATTAAATGGTCGCAGCTAGAATGAAAAAAGTCTGAGTGCTCTACTATAAGCACAGTATTACCCTGTTCTTTTAATTTAACTATCCCTTGAAAGAGCTTTTTCTGCTCTCTTAGACTAAGGCCAAGTGATGGCTCATCAAAAATAAATAATGATCCTGATCCCTCATAAGCAAGATACTTAACCATTAATAGTCTCTGATACACTCCTGCAGAAAGCCGCTTTGTTTTATCCAAAAGATATAAATTCCCAAGACCTATACTAACTGCAACTTTGAGTGAGCCCAATATAGATTTCATAAGGTTTTTAGTATAAGAATCAAAATTATTATTCTTATTCACTAAATCAATTAATGCCTGGGATAGTTGGTCTAAGTTTTTCTTAAGCATATCTGAAAAATAAACGTCTTGAATTATTGTATTTCCCGCAATTTGATTAACCCTTGTACCACTACACAAGCTACAGGTTTGTTCTTTTTGTAAGTTTCTAAGAAGAATCCGAACATCTTTTTTATATTTTTTAGTTTCTAAATATTTAAATATTTTAACAAAGCCAGGAAAGTTTTCTCCTCCACTTTCAAAGATATCCCATACTTTTTTAGGATACTTTTTCAATGGTCGATCAATAACTTTTAGTTTTTTAAGGTCCTTATAAAGAAGTGGTTTATATTTCGCGAGTCTTTTGTAGCGAAAAATTTCAATCCCGCCTTCATCAATGGGTTTATTAAGATCATGAAATATCTTTTCATCATTAAAAACAAGAACAGCTCCATGTCCAGAGCATTCTCTGCAAGCACCCAAGGCATTATACGATGAAAAAAACTCAAGCTTAAAGTCAGGAGTCGTTTCGGTACAGGAGGAACAAGACTTCTTTTTTGTCCACTTAACAGACTTTAACTTCTTGAGACCTTCAGTGTATAAATCTAAGCTCATGCCCTCTTTTAAGTTTGCTTGCTCAGAAAGTTTTTTATTAATAGCTTCAAGTCCTTTCCACTTAAATCTAAGAATTTCATAATGTGAATCCTCTCTTTCAAAAAGTTGTATTTCAATACTCTCTTGATTAAATGACCTTGCAGGCATCTCACCTTCGCTAAAAATACTTAA
>CAYGJN010000028.1:0-25248 GCA_964350135.1 uncultured Bacteriovoracaceae bacterium
AGTGTAATCTATTCTTTTTTGAGGTAGATGAAAATCTCTCGCCTCTAATAAAAATGTTCCTGATCCGCATAAAGGGTCTATTAAGATGACCTTTTTATTTAATTTTGAAGCTAGGTCCCAAAGGAGTCCATAAGCAAGATGTTCTTTAAGAGGAGCTCTTGCGACTAAATTTTTAACACCTCTTTTATAAAGTTGCTCTCCAGAAGTATTAAGAGAAATAGTAACTTCATCATTTTCAACTCTTACAAAAATTGTGTATTTATCAATTTCTTTTTTTTGGTAACTTTCTTTAATCTTAGTTTTTTCAAAGTATTTTGAAATACCATCTTGTACTACTTCGTTAATTCTTTGAGTGTGAATAAGCCTACTTTTTTGTGATGTTGAGACGACTTCAATATGGTTTCTCATCAAGTATTTTGACCAATCAAGTTTGCTAATTTTTTTAAATAGGGTAGGGAAGTCTCTTGCTTTAAATGTTTCAATTCTTAAAAGAATTCGGGTTGCAGATTTGATAAAATGATTAAGAGCAAGCCCGTAGATAGTAGGGGCATTAAACTCAAGCCCTCCAGGTGAAATCTTAATTTCTCCTATTGGTTCTACTGCAAAAAGTTGCCATTTTGCTAATAATTCACTCTTAACAATCTCTTCCATATTAAGAGGGCAAATAATAAAAAATAATGAGCTTTTCATGGGCCCAATGTAGCATCTAAATCTTGAGAAGCAAGCCTCTATGGGGTAAAGAATCATATGAAAAAAATTGGAAAACTCACCCTTATTCCGACTCCTATTGATGATCAGGCCATGATCTCACATGATGCTTTTGAATTACTTAAGAATTTGAACTTTGATAAACAAATCTTATTAGTAGAAGAACCAAAAGCTTCCCGAAGACGATGGCTTAAGTGGGGCCTGCCTAGGGAGAGCATCGAATTTTTCAGGCTCTATAATGAGCATAACCAGGCCAATGAAGCAGCAGTTTATATTGAGAAGCTCAGACAAGGTAAAGACGTTTTACTTATGTCTGATTGCGGTTTACCTGCATTTTGTGATCCTGGGCAAATCTTGGTTGATTTATGTCATAGAGATGGAATTGAAGTGAACTCGACAAGTTTTTCCAATTCAGTAATTTTAGCATTGGCCTTAAGTGGTTTTGAGCATAGAAGGTTTAGTTTTTTGGGTTTTCCACCTAGAGAAAAATCTGAACGTGAAAAGTTTTTTAATGAAGCTAGCAAGATAAAAGAATCGGTTATTCTTATGGATACCCCTTATAGATATAAGAAAGTCCTTTTGGAGTTGGAAAAGCATTGCGCGTCCCGTTATCTTTTTATAGGCATGGATCTTGGGAAAAAAGAACAAAGGCTTTTAAGAGGAAATATTAAAAGCATTATTCGTAATTCTAATGATTTGAAAGGTGAATATGTGATTTGTCTGGCACCTCTTTCATTTACGTAAGAATCATTTTTTGGCATAATGCAAAAATCTTAGCGGGAAATTTTGTGGATAGAAAAAAAGACCATATAGAACTGGCATTAGAGGCCCAAACATCTAAAGCTGATAATAGATTCTATTATGAGCCAGCTTTAGGTCATCATAACTTAGATGATATTAATCTTAGTGTTAATTTTTTAGGAAAAAAACTCTCAGCTCCCCTATGGATTTCAAGTATGACAGGTGGGACTGAAAGAGCAAAACTTTTAAACCAAAGATTTGCTAAGGCATGTGCTAAATATGGACTTGCCATGGGTCTTGGATCTTGTCGGCCATTATTAGAAGATACAAAATACTTAGAAGATTTTAATATTCGATCCATTTTAGGTGATCATACTCCTTTTTATGCAAACCTTGGTATTGCTCAAGTTGAGCAACTACTTATAAACAATCAAGTAGAACGTATTATTGAGCTTGTAGAGCTCTTAAAAGCAGATGGGCTTATCGTCCATATAAATCCTTTACAAGAATGGCTACAGCCTGAAGGGGATAGATTTTTAGCAAGTCCAATTGAGACCTTGAGACAACTTTGTAAACAAGTAAATTTTAAACTCATAGTAAAAGAAGTTGGGCAGGGAATAGGACCAAAGTCTTTAGAAGCTCTTATGGAACTTCCTCTAGCGGCCATTGAATTTGGAGCATTTGGCGGGACAAATTTTTCACAAATTGAGTGGCAAAGACAAGATGAAAAAAGAAATGAAGAATTTATTGCTGTAGGTCATGATGCTCTTGAAATGGTTAATTTTTTAAATGAAATTAAACAAAGAAAGCCATTATTAAAGTGCCAAGAGTTTATAATTTCAGGCGGAGTGAAAACATTTTTAGATGGCCATTACCTCACTGAAAAGTTAGTGTATGCCGCTATTTACGGACAAGCATCGGCCTTTTTAAGATACGCACTTCAATCTGAAGAGGCTCTCTTTAGCTATATTGAGTCACAGATTCAGGGACTTAAAATGGCACAGACTTTTTTAACTATTAAAAAGGATTTATAGCTTGAAGCAAGAGACCATTAAAGGATTTTCAAAGCTATCAAAAGAAGAAAAGATTCAAGTGCTTGAAGGCTATCTTGGTACTGAGTCATCTTTAGAGAAAATTTTAGGTTCTTTTTGGCATAAAGATTCAAAAACCCAAGAGGTATTTGATGAATTCAGTGAAAATACATTAAGTAATTTCTATCTTCCTTTTGGTGTTGCTCCCAACTTTTTAATCAATAATGAATTTTATATGGTTCCCATGGTTATTGAGGAGTCATCAGTTGTGGCAGCTGCGAGTAAAGCTGCTAAGTTTTGGTCTACAAGAGGTGGATTTAGAACTGAAGTTTTAGGCACTGTCAAAAATGGTCAGATACATATTTTTTGGAATGGTCCAGGAGCAAAACTTCTTAATCTTTTTAGTAGAGTTAAAGAAAATCTAGTTAATTCAATTGCAGATCATTCTATTAATATGAATAAGCGTGGTGGCGGTCTACTTAATTTAGAAATAAAAGATATGTCACATAAACTGGAAAACTATTTCCAAGTGATCGCTAAGTTTGAAACATGTGATGCCATGGGGGCAAATTATATTAATACATGCCTTGAAACTATTGGTGAACAATTTCAAAGTTTTGTTTCTAATGAAAAAAGTTTTAGCGTTAGTGAGAAAGAAATAGAAATTAATATGTGTATTCTTTCTAATTTTACTCCTGAGTGTATTGTAAGAGCATGGGTAGAATGTCCAATTAAAGACTTAGACTCTTCTGGTCTTAATATGGATGCGCTTGAGTTCGCAAAAAAATTCAAAAGAGCAGTAGATATTACAAAAGTAGATGAGTTTAGAGCAACTACTCATAATAAAGGACTCTTTAATGGTGTTGATTCTGTGGCCCTTGCTACAGGCAATGACTTTAGGGCCATTGAAGCATGTGGACATGCATATGCGGCAAGAAATGGTCAGTATCAAGGTCTTTCCCATGTTGAGTTAACTGATACTCATTTTAAATTTACAGTTGATCTTCCACTTGCGCTTGGAACAGTTGGTGGACTTACTACTTTACACCCCCTTGTAAAAGTATCATTTGACATGCTTGGTAATCCTAATGCTAAGACTTTAATGAGTATTATGGTTAGTACTGGTCTTGCCCAAAATTTTGCAGCTATCAAGAGTTTGGTGACAACAGGTATACAAAAAGGGCATATGAAAATGCACCTTCTTAATATTTTGCATTCATTAGGTGCAAGTGAAGAAGAAAAACTGATTGTACGTGATCATTTTTCAAACAGATCTGTCTCATATACGGCAGTAAGAGATTGCTTAAATTCTTTTCGTTCTAAACAGTAGGGGATACTTTGGATCAATTTGTTGGCAACCAAGTTTTTTATGGTCATGGAAAATTACTCCTAAGTTCTGAGTACTTTGTTCTTGATGGTGCACTTGCGTTGGCGCTTCCCACTCAATATGGTCAAAAATTAGTTGTTGATTATAAAAAAAGCTTTTCGCCGTATCTACATTGGCAAGGTTTTGATTGTAATAATAATAAATGGTTTGATGCTAAGTTTGAGTTTTGGCATTTTGAACTTAAAGACACTGAACCTACAAAAGAGAATTTATTATTACAAAAAATTCTTCGCAATGTTAGAAAACAAAATGCTCATTTTTTAAGAGATGACGATACTATTGTTTCTGTTAACACCTTTCTTGAATTTCCGATTAATTGGGGACTAGGTAGTAGCTCAACATTAATTTATAATATTGCTCAATGGGCCTATATAAGTCCCTTTGAGTTACAATTTAATACACTGGGTGGCTCAGGGTATGATATTGCATGTGCTCAATCTGAAGGCCCAATTGTTTATGAAAGAAAATCTGGAGTTAGCCCTCACTGGTCTCCGATTAATTTTGATCCATCTTTTAAAGAAAATATTTACTTTATTTATACTGAAAAAAAACAAGAAACATCTAAAGCTATTGAGTTTTATAAAAAAAATAGTCCTGATGAGAAAGCAGAATTGTTAACAAAGTTAACAAGCCTAACTCAAGAGATGATTAATGTTAAAAGTCTTGAAGAGTTTGAGTTTCTAATAGCAGGTCATGAAACTCTTATTAGCCAGTCTCTTAAAATGAAAAAAGTGAAAGATAAATATTTTGCTGATTATTGGGGAGAGGTTAAATCTCTAGGAGCTTGGGGTGGAGATTTTGTTTTGGTAACTAGCTTAAAAAATGAAGATGAAACTAAGCAATATTTTAAAGACCGTGGCTTTAATACAGTATTAACTTATAACGAAATGATAAAGTCTAACGATGAATCCCAACGTGCAAGTAAATTTCTCCACTGATAAAGATTATTTTAAATCAACTTGGAGAGCTCCATCTAATATTGCTTTTACTAAGTATTGGGGTAAAAAAGATTTTCAAATACCGCAAAATCCTTCTCTTAGTATGTCATTAAGCAATTGCTTTACAGAGACAGGAATTGAGTTTGTTAAAAATAATGATAATTCTTCATTGCTTGCTAGTTTTATTTTTGAAGGCAAAGAAAAGCCTGAATTTGCTGCTCGTATTTTAAAGTATCTAGAGTATCTTCTTCAGTATATCCCTGAGCTTAATCATTACAAACTTAAGATAAGTTCTAAAAATTCATTTCCGCATTCTTCTGGTATTGCATCAAGTGCGTCAGCATTTTCTGCACTTGCACTAGCAATTACAGACTTTGAGTTTAGATTTTTAAATAAAATTAAAAAAGAGGATCTTTCTAAGAGGGCCAGCTTTCTCGCAAGGCTAGGCTCTGGTAGTGCTGCTCGGTCAGTATATGGTGGATTTTGCTTATGGGGTAAGCTTACAGAAACAATGGGCTCTAATGAATATGCTGAGGCCATTATAAAATTTCATAATAATTTCAATTCACTTTGTGATGCAATATTAGTTGTCGATAAGGATGAAAAAGAAGTATCAAGCTCACTTGGTCATCAATTAATGAATGAATCTTCTTATGCTGCTGCTCGTTTTATTGAGGCCAAACTTAATACAAAAAAACTTTTTGATATACTGGAGCATGGAGACAAGACTAAGTTTTTTGAACTTATTGAAAAAGAAGCACTCTCTCTTCATGGACTAATGTTATTATCTACTCCACCTTTTATTCTCCTTAAGCCTCCCAGTCTTGAATTAATAAAAAAGATTACAAGAAAAAGAGAGGTTGATGGTTTAATGATCGGCTATACAATCGATGCAGGACCAAATATTCATTTGATCTATTTTAAGGAAGATGAACTTGATGTGAAAAAATTTATTGAGAAAGAGTGTTTTAGGCTTTATGAGTCTGTTATTTATAATGAAATGAGCCTAGGTCCAACAAGATTAGAAAATGAGTAAAACGAGTTTTAATTCAAAGATTTTATTATTTGGTGAATACAGTGTTATTTATGATTCATCAGCACTTACGATTCCTTATTCTCTTTTCTCGGGAAGCCTAGTTTTTCCTGATCATTCTGCGAATAATTATAAAGTACAAGAGTCAAATGAAGAACTAAAGGCCTTTGCTCAATTTTTAAAACGTTCAGATCATAATGGTGAGATTAATTTAAGTGAATATATTAATCTTGGTGACCTTCAATTTGATATAGAACAGGGGTTATACTTTAACTCGTCTATTCCTCAAGGGTATGGGCTGGGTAGTTCTGGTGCATTATGTGCTGCAATTTATGATGCATATAAAATTAAAGAAATTGATACTGAGATTGATCTTTTAAAGCGTGTTTTTGGATTTATGGAATCTCATTTCCATGGTTCAAGCTCTGGATTTGATCCTCTTATTAGCTATCTTGGTATTCCATTACTTCTTTGTGAAAATAAAACAATTGAAAAGATTAATCTTAGCTCATCTCAACAAGGAGACGGAGCACTATTTTTGCTTAATACGGCAAGAGCAAGAAGAACTGAGCCTCTAGTGAATTTATTTTTGGAGAAATGCCGTCAGCCTGAATTTGAAATATTTATTAGAACTAAATATTTTAAGGCCACAAATAATTGTATTGATAATTTTTTGAAAAAAGATTTTGACTCTCTCTATTCCTCTTTTTCACTTGTTTCAAAATACCAATATGAAGAATTTCTACCAATGATTCCGAAAATGCAAAGAGAGCTTTGGGAAAATGGTTTATCAAATGATCTTTTCTCGCTTAAACTTTGCGGTGCTGGTGGGGGAGGCTTTATTCTTGGAATTACAAAAGACTTCCAACAAACTAAAAACCTACTTAAAGACTTTGAGTTAAGATCAATCTGGAAATTCTAAGCTTCTGCAGCTTCTTTTTGCGCAGAAAATAGTCTTGAAAAATTTCTAGCACTTATAAATTTATTCTTTTCTTTCTTGAAATCATTTGTCATAAGAGATGCACTGGCTATCTTTGTTTCTATCTCGAGTGCATAATTTATTTTTTCAGAGATTGTTTCAAGAAATGCTCGTTTGGTTTGAATTCGAGAAACAGGTGATTGTTCTTTTATAGTAAGAAGAAGTTCATCTAGTTCTGCTTGCTCTTCACAAACTTCATGAATTAGGCCTTCGCTGAAAAGATTATTCCCTGAAATAGTTTTGTTAAGAAGAATCCAATGCTTGGCCTTATTAGACCCAATAAGGGCCTCAAGAAAACCAATACCTCCACAAACAGGTGCAAGTCCTAATTGAAGATGGTTCCATGAGACATTAGCATTTTTTGAAGAAACCCTTATATCAGCTCCCAAAATCAACTCGCTTCCTAGTGCACTACATTTTGAACCTATATCGCAAATGACTGTTTGAGGTAGATAGAGCATACCCATAATTAACTTTCTAAAACTTGTTACAAAATTATTCATTTTGTCTGAATCATACGAGTGCAATTCTTTTGAATCAAAGTAAGGCAGAAATTCATCTTGATTACTTTTTATATAGATACTTGCAATCTCTAATTTGTTTGATGTCCATGCAAACAAAGATTCAAGTTCAAAAACAAGTTCTGTAGAGATATTCGATTTTAGAATAACTCCTAAACTTGCAGTTTCTTTGTTGAGTTCAATATCGATAGTTTTGTAGTTAAACTGTGCAGCCATTTTCCTTCCTTGGTTTGGCATAAAAAGGTCTGAATCTTTAAGACTTTCCTTCCAGATTTATTGTTTCAATCTAGAGTTTGGTCTGTAAAGAAATTTTTAGAAATTGTGAAAATTTTATTTTGCTCGACCAAATTCCTCAATGAATCTTTCTGCTCTCATGGCAGCAGCACAACCTGAGCCTGCGGCCGTGATGGCCTGTCTATAATAGGAGTCCTGAACATCACCGCATGCAAACACACCTTGAATATTAGTATCCGGGTGTTTTCCTTCAGTTATTATGAAACCATGGTCGTCAAGTTTAATTTGATTATTTAAAAATGCAGTATTTGGAGTATGACCAATACCATAGAAAAGACCGTCAGTTTCTCTTTGTTCTGTTTTATTAGTTTTACTATTAAAAACCTCAATCCCTGTAAGTCCACTATCATTAAAAATTAATTTATTAACTTCTGAATTCCAAACAAATTCAATTTTATCATTTTTCATTGCACGTTCTTGCATTGGCTTACTAGCACGAAGGTCTTCTCTTCTGTGAACAATAAAAACTTTTTTAGCAAACTTCGTAAGAAAAGTTGCTTCTTCCATAGCTGTATCACCACCACCTACAACATGAACAATTTTGTCTCTGTAGAAAAAACCGTCACAAGTCGCACAAGTAGAGACTCCTCTTCCTGTTAACTCTTTTTCATGCTCTAGACCAAGAAACCTTGCACTTGCTCCAGTAGATATAATTACTGTTTGAGCAGTAAACTCTTTTCCGTTTTCACATTTAACTAGGTAAGGTCTTTTTGAAAAATCTACAGATGTAACATTTGTAGCAAGAAAATCAGCTCCAAAGCGAGCTGCCTGTTTTTTCATATTGCTCATTAGTTCAGGACCCATTACGCCTTCTGGAAAGCCTGGGAAATTTTCAACTTCAGTTGTTAGAGTAAGTTGACCACCAGGTTCATGTCCTTCAATTACCATAGGCTTAAACTCTGCTCTTGCAGTATATAAAGCTGCAGTTAGACCTGCTGGGCCAGTTCCAATTATTACTACGTCACGGTTTTCCATAATACCTCTAAATTTAATTGAGTTTAACTCTCGAGTATGCCCAGTTTCTTTTTAACAAGATCACTTCGGTCATCTTTTTCAGGGTTTAGTTCATAATAGGCCTTCACACTGACTAGCTCATCTTTGTTTTTAACTTCTCTTGTTAGTCTAAAGCTTTCTGCTGTGAGAGTGCATTCATAATCAAAAAATACGACCTTCTGTTTTCTACGGCGGCTCATATTTACTCCTTAAGTAATTTCACTACGTTGTAACACAAAAAGGGAGGACTTGGTAGCCTTGTCGCGCAGCATGGTAAATCTATGCTCTACAAATCATAACTGGTAAAAAATACGTAACCTAGTAAAATATAAGGAAGCCCTATTGAATGGAGTAAAGTGCTTTGCTAGGACGTGCAAAATACCTGATCATTTTTTTTATCCCAGTTCTTTCTTGGTCTTTAACCCAGGTTCGAATAGCTGAAGTTAGCTCTACAAAGAATTCTGTTGTTTTGGCCTATGGTGCATTAGATGGTGTTAAAATTGGAGACCGCGGTTTCTTTCTTAAAACAACAAATAAAGAATTAATTCAAAAAGATTTTGTAGGAGAGGCTCAGGTTGTAAAAGTTTTTGACCGCTACAGTGTTTGGTATTTTACAAAAACAAAAAATCCTAATTACTTGGTTGTAGATAGTACTCTCGATTTAATGCTTTCAAAAAACTTACAAGCAGGAAAAGCACCTTTTAAAATTGTAAAAAAGCAAACAGTCAAAAAAGACGGCAATAAAACAGAAATTACTTACAAAGAAGATGATTATATACAAGGTGAAGTTATAAGGCCTGCTCAAGAGAGAGAAGATTTTGATGTTCAAATTTATGAGCTTGATAAATGGGTAAAGTCTCAGGATTTCCAGGACAGGTTTGAATCTCGAAAATCTAATGTTTATAGAGTGCATAAATCAATGGGAGTTATTGATCCTAAAAAAGTTATTGAAGCTGGAGAAATGAGAGAGCAGATTGATGCTACCGTTGCGCTTTTAGATAAAACAAATAAGGAAGGTTTTAGTATTGATAAATTTTATAGTGAACAAGAAAAAGCTGAAATACATAAAGAATTTTTAAAAGATGGTACATTGGAAAAAAGTAGTGGAGGGCTGGCCAGTAAGAAGTTAAGAGATCGAAAGAAAAGAAGAGAGTTAATTCAAAATCTAAAAAAGAAAGGCCTTGATTGGTCAGAAGACTATGACGACGAGCAATTAGTAGACTTAGTTAATAGATTCGGACTTTATAAAGAGCTTAAAAGACAAGAGTATGCACTCAATCAAGTTATTTCTAGTCAATTAAACTTCTATCTTAATACGAATTTATCTGAAACAAGTGATAATGCTAAAGCACCACCAGAGGAAGTAACGTCTAATCCTCTCAGGTTTGGAGCAGGGTACGAGTATTTTTGGTACCGACAATCTGATGAACTGAAAAAATTAACAACAGAGTTCGGGTTTTATGCTGGCTACAATAATTATGATTTAAATGGTCTAGTTAAAACAAATGAAGAATATATAAATATTCTTGGACGTTGGTATCTTTTGCAAGGGCCTGCAACCGTTGATCGTGCCCTGCCTTTTTTGGCCTTGGGAATAAAATTGGGAAGGGCATCTGCTAAAGTTTATGGAAATACATTTAAATACGATATGCTCTCAACTTTAGTACAGGCAGGCATTCAATATAGAATGAAAGTTAATTATGGTGCAAGATTTGCTGTTACATATGATAGTGGTGAACTAACACAGTTTTCAGGTCTAAGAGACGAGACAATAAATTCAACAATTACTGCATCCTATTTTGATGCGAGCTTTGCTTTAAGTTATTATTTTTAAGGATAGAAGTATGAAACATTTGTTAATTCTTTTAACTCTAATAGCTTCAAAGGTTATGGCCTTAGAAGTAGATGAAAAACTAACTTTAAGAATTCTTAGAGTCAGTGACTCTCAAAAAACAATACTGGTTAATAGAGGTATTGAAGATGGTCTTGCTGTAAATGATCATGCGAAATTCTATCTTACTAGCGGAATGATTGCTCGGGGAGTTGTCATAAAAGTGAGTCCTTCTAGATCAGTCTGGAGCTTATATAGACTGATTGATAAGTCGCAAATTGAAACTGAAAAAGTTATGAATTTAAAAATTGCGACTCCTGTCAAAATCACTGAAGATCCTAGCAAAATGCTTACAGTTGAGCCCCTTGGGCCGCCAGGAGTAAACTCAGTGCCTGAGCCACCAAGTTCATCAAATCAAATGCTTAGAAGTAGTGAAAGTGATCGAGAGGACTTAGAAGCTCTAAAAGCTGAGACTATTTCAGAGATACCTGTGGTTGGATCTTATCAAAATAGACAAATGCATGATGGAACATGGGAATTTGTAACTCTAGGTTATTATAATCGTATGTCTTCAAATACCACCAATGACTCTACTGATCTAAGTAGAGGTGGTAACGGAGGTGGTTATGATGTGAGCGTTGGTATTGAAAAATACTCACAAGGGCGAGGCTCTTTTTTTGAACGTTTTTCTTTACGCGCCTTTCTTCATTATGGGCGTGCAGACTCTACTGATGTAGAAGGAACGTCCATCACAAATACATTTTTTACGTATGGAGGTGGGATTAATATCCATTTTTACAATATGCCACAAGTGTTACAAAAGCCTATTTTCTTTTTTAGTTTTACTGCTGGAGTTGGGGATGTAGAAGAAAGAACTCAGGACCTTTTAGTTGGACAAAGATTTACTGGCAGAGCTGGCTTTTTTAGTACAGGCCTTGGTTTTAAATATTATTTTTCAAACTTTGGGGTTCGAGCTGGAGTTGACTATTATAAAAGATTTGAAAACTATAATATATTGAATAATACAACCAACCTAAATGAAGAAATTACAAAGACTTATGACGGCCCAAGAGTTCTTTTAGGCCTTCTTTATCGCTTTTAATTAGCTTTTGTAATTACTACATATCGGCTAGATGAAGCGTTGCAGAAAAAGGTAAATTACCTTCAATAATAATTATTACAAAGTTGTATAAGATTATGCCTATCCGCCTGGCGCTTCTTCTAACTTGTTTACTATCACTTTCTTGTTTTTCTCAACAGAGAAAATCAGAGCTATCCCATCGTATTACACTCTACTCAACTGAAAGAATTAATCCTTACTCATTAGGAGCAAAGGGTTTTGAAGTACCTATAAAAGTTTGGAATCAGCTTATAAAGAGTACTCCTAGTAAGAGAAATTTTAAAGTAGACCAGTTTCATATATCAGTTGAGAAATTTGATGATCTTGTTCCATACTTAAGAATTACTGATTCAGATACCAAGCAGGAGTATTATCATTTTCTAGATGAATCAGACCAAAATATTAAATTATTAAGAAGTAAACTTCATCTAGTTCATTCATACAAAGCAAAACCAACAGATCTTATTAGAAGGCAGCTCGAAACTGATACTAAAAGACTTCTTCAAGTTGCTCTGAAGAAGACTTATACAAATCCAGGTCAGTGGGGAGCTGATAGTTTACAAACGTTAGATGAAGGTGAATATCTCTATGCCCAATTAGTAAAAACTTGGAAAGAGACAAGACGAAAGAACTCTCACCTTTCAGATAAAGAATTTAAAAATTATTTTATTGATAAGAATGCAATTTATTTTGAAGATGCTCTAGGTTCTGCAGAGTTAAATATACTAGATGATAGGCCATTTGTTAGAGTTGCTCATCATAGTACTGAGCGTTCTTTTGTTTATTTGAAAAAAAATGAATTTGATCCAGATTCAGAATCATTTAAAAAATATATGGCCAAACAACATATTATGGCCGGTTCTCAAAGAGCAGATCAGTCAACCGGTAGAGATGTCGTAATATTTTTAGTTGATAATTATGATAATAATATTGATCCAGATCAATTATTAGATGAGAACCGTTATATTAGTCTAAAACGATTAAGACCATATACTGCTAAATGGTGGCAAGAATATTTTAGGGCCATAGTCGAAAGACCTAATGCAAGCTCTGTGCTATTTGGTATTTTTTGGGGTGGTATTCATGCAACTTTAAGTTTTGGAACTGCTAGTTTTATTGACGAGTTTATTGCTCCTATCGATTTTAATCCTGCTCATGTTGCTGGTTTTGTTGCTGGTTGGTCAACAGTTTTTGGAACAATAAATGGTACTTTTAAAAATTGGGTTAGTACTGGTGGATATTCTAAAAAGGTTATGAAATCAATGCTCAATGGTTTACTTTTTCAATACTTAATGACAATAGTTTTGGTCTCGGATCCTTTTTCTGTATTAAATCCATTAACGATGTCTGGCTTAATGACCCATGGAATGATTTTAACAGCAACTTATTTGAGCAATCTTGCAAAACCTTATTGGTATAATTTTGCAGAAATAAGGGAGCGAAGTGGACAGACGGTCAAGCCTGTAGAGTTAGGTCCAATTAAAACAAAATGGAAGCTTGCTGACTTTGAATTCCAAACAGCTTATCTACCACATTTTCTTATTCGTTTTTTAGAAAGAACGAATATGGGGTTACCAAAGTTTGTAAATCTAGGTGATAATATTTTTGCATCTTCAATGCCTCTCCCTGCAGGACAAGGTATTCTTCTTGCATCTGTTCCATTTGCTGAGAGGTTATTTCTCTTTTATGCCGAGTGGTATGCAAAGAAAACTCAACATCCTGAGGCCATTAAAATGGCTGCAAATGCTAGAAAATCATGGGATATGAAGAAAACTTTCTTATTAGATATAAAAGTAGTACCTCAGGTAATGCTAAAAACATTTGGTGTCACAAAATCAATGAGAGATAACGCTAGGACGAGGTTACATAAAATGTATCCGAATTATTTTTCTGAACAAACTAAAAATCAAAAAAATGCGCTTGTTAAAAAATTTGAAATCCCAGCTAAGACGACTAAAAAAACTACATGTATAAGCATTATTGATAAAGTACTGAATAAATCACTTAAGGCCGGTTAAGTTGAATTTCCGCTCTTGGGTTTTTAAATGGCCAATGATCTTGATGAAAAAGACCAAGCCTTCTTATTAAATCATCCTTTGTTCTAACCAATTCATTTGCTAAAATATGATCAATATCCTGGTTAGTAACAAGCTCAGTATCAAATGGTAGAATTGTCGATATTTGTCTTAGAGGCTTCTTAGTTTTATCAGGATCATAATTACCATTAAATTGCCCAACAATAGTTTGTGCAATTTCTTGTCCCATTGAGCGAAAAGTTGTTAATTTACCGCCGGCAATAATATAAACATTTTTTTCGGGCCTATATATATGATGTTCTCTACTCGCTTTGCCTAAACTGGTTTTATCATTCTTAATAAGTGGTCTAATACCAGCATAGCTGCCAATAATATTTTCTTTTGAGAAGTTATTTTCAGGAAAGAAACAGTTTAGATGATTAAAGATATATTGAATTTCATCATCTGTAACATTAGTGTCTTCTAGGTTTTTAGGAGTTGTCTCTGTCGTACCAACTAGAATTGAATTTTTTTGAGGGATAACAAATAAAACTCTATTATCACTTAATGGTAAGAGCATCGGCCCTTCTAAGTCTAAACAAGTCTTTTCTAACCAAAGGTGAACACCCTTACTTGGGAGCATTTTATTAGTCCAAAATCCTTTATATACTTTGCTTAATACTTGATCTGTGTATGGACCTAATGCAAAGATTAAATTTTTAGTATCAACTACTCTTTGAGTATTTGTTAAATTATCTCTCAAGGTTACTTTGAAGACTTTATTAGAGTAGGTATGGGAGATATACTCAACATAGTTTAAAGCATGAGCATTATCTTCAATAACGCTATCGTAGATATTTTCTAGCACTAGTTTACAATCATCAACAATGGCATCACAATAAAAACCACCACCCTTAAGTCCTTGATCTTTAAGTATCGGAAATTTGTTAATGGCCTTTGATCTATTTAAAATTGAGTGAGGACTATTTTCAAATGCAGATAGTAGATCATATGTAAAAAGACCTAATCTAAACATCCACAGTGGATGTCTAGATGTTTGATAAACAGGTAAGAAAAATTGCTCTTCATAGCACAGATGAGGGGCAAGTTTGAGCCAAAGGTTTTTTTCATATAAGGCCTCTTTTACCAATGCAAAGTCATAGTTTTCAAGATATCTCAAACCACCATGGAGCATTTTTGAACTCCAATTACTTGTTTTTGATGCAAAATCTGATTTATCAACTAAAAGAGTCTGGATTCCATGATAGGAAAGATCTCTTAAAAGACCTGCTCCAACAATTCCTCCACCGATAATAAGGCTTTCATATGAAGAAGGTATCTTATCTAGTGTCTTCATTCTGATGACGAGATTTCTTTTTTGTTTTGATTTAAAAAACCTTTGCCTGGACTGCCTTTATTATCGTCTACACTATAGCTTTTAGGTGTTTGGATTTCATTCACAAGGCCTAGTTCCATTTCTAAATCATATGTTCTTAATTGATGATAAAGATAAATTGCACAATACTCGCTTAACTGAGAAATTAAGACAGAGCCCGTATTTATAGAATCAAGGTAATCATTTCTATTATTGTCTTGAATAACGCCAAGCTTTTCTAAATGCTTAATAATATTTTTTTCTTGATAGGGTTTTATGTTTTTTATTGCTATTGCAAAAGGTGGGCCTGAGCCTTCAGCAAGTATCCCGTAACTTAAATGATCATGAAACTCAGTGAGCTCTTTTTTTATTTCAACAGGGGAAATCTTAACAGGCTGAGATTCTTCAATATCAATTTCTTGCTGAATAAAAGGCATATCGTGTGCTTGATCCTTTAGTTCTTGATCTTGTAAATCCTCAAAGGGTTCTTGCTGAAACTCTTGTGTAAATTCTGTACTTTCCTGATCATCTTGAAATTCATCATCATGATCAGAAAAATCTACTTCGTCATTGTCTGTATCATCAACTTCAGTTTCATTATTAATAGGGGGAGTTAGCTGGATTTCAGGATCTGATGATTCATCTTCGTCTAGCAAAGAAGTTTTAAACAAATCAGAGCTATCATCATCGTCATCATGATTAAATATAGATAGATCCTCGATTCTTGTTAGATCATCTTTTTTATCATTTTTAGAATCACTCATATGATGTCTACTTTTAAGCTCCGTGACAATGCTTATATTTATTCCCAGAGCCACAAGGGCACGGGTCATTTCTTCCAACTTTCGCTTGAGATCTTTTTAATTGTTTCGTACCACTTGGTCCAGATGAATCAGCTTGCGCTTTTTTAGCAGCTTCAGCTGCTGCTAATTGTTTTTTTAGCTCTTGCATTTGCCTTCTTCTAAGCTCTTCAATTTCTTCTTTACTATAGAGTTGAACTCTAAACATTTGGTCGATAATCGCTTTTTTTACATTTTCTTTCATAAAGCCATAAAGCTTAAACGCCTCATGCTTGTACTCACTTAAAGGATCTTTTTGGCCATACGCTCTAAGATTAATTCCTTCTTTTAAATGATCCATTGCTTGTAGATGAGTTTTCCATTGTTTATCAAATGCGGGTAATAGAATCTCTCTTAATGCTTCTGTGACAACTTCTGGGTGAAATTTGTTAAATCTTTCTTCTAGGTGATCACTGCAAATACTATGAAGATATTCTTTGATGCCGCCATCGAATTTTTCTGAGCACTCAGATGCCGTTATTTCTTTTTCAATTGCAAATGTAGCTTGGAATTGTTTGTTGATTTCATCCCATGCCCAATTATCAATTGTTACTTTATTCTCTGGACGAAAAGATTCAACAAAGTACTCACAAACATCATCGAGCATTTCTTTAACAAAACCCCAATTATCCTCATCATTTAAAATATCTTTTCTAATACGATAAACAACTTTTCTCTGTTCATTCATCACATTATCAAAGTCTAAGAGGTGTTTTCTTATTTCAAAATTATGTGTTTCAACTTTCTTTTGTGCTTTTGCAATAGCATTGGAAATCATTTTATGTTCGATTGGCTCATCTTCTTCCATACCAAGCTTATCCATTAATCCATATATCTTATCACTTCCAAAAATCCTCATAAGATCATCTTCAAGACAAAGAAAGAACTTACTTAGACCTGGGTCACCTTGACGACCTGATCGACCTCGAAGCTGGTTATCAATTCTTCTAGACTCATGTCTTTCTGTACCAATAATACAAAGTCCGCCGAGTTCTTTAGTTTCTTTAGTAAGTTTAATATCGGTACCACGTCCGGCCATATTAGTGGCAATGGTAACGGAGCCTTTTTCCCCAGCTTTTGCAATTATTTCTGCTTCTCTAACATGCTGTTTGGCATTGAGTACTTCATGGGGGACACCATCTTTTTTTAGATGTGCAGAAAGTGTCTCTGAGGACTCAATTGTAATCGTACCGACAAGAACAGGCTGGCCCTTCGTATTGAGCTCTTTAATCATTTGAGAGACGGCCTTATACTTAGCTTTTTTGTTTTTATAGACAACATCGGCCTGATCATCACGTACCATAGGCTCGTTTGTTGGTACAACGACAACATCAAACTGATAAATTTTCATAAACTCTTCTGCTTCTGTTTCTGCAGTACCAGTCATCCCTGAAAGTTTGGAGTAGAGTTTGAAATAATTTTGAAAAGTAATTTGTGCAAGAGTTTGATTCTCTGATTTAACTTTTACTTTTTCTTTTGCTTCAATTGCACCATGAAGTCCATCTGACCAACGTGATCCTTCTTTAAGCCTACCTGTGAACTCATCAACAATAATAATTTCACCATTTTTAACGACATAGTCTACATCTTTTTCAAAGAGTTTATGTGCTTGTAGAGATTTGTTTACATGGTGAATAATCTCAACATTATTAATTTCATAAAGATTATCAATATTTAATGCTTTTTGAACTGCTTGAACACCGTCATCTGTAAGAATGGCATTTTTTGCTTTTTCATCAAGAGTGAAATCTTTATCTTTAGTAAGTTGAGGTATTATTTTATCAACAACTCCATAAAGATTTGTATCAGATTCACTTGGGCCAGAGATGATAAGTGGTGTTCTTGCTTCATCAATTAAAATTGAGTCTACCTCATCCACAATACAAAAATTATGGGGACGTTGGACCATATCCTCAAGAGCAAATTTCATATTGTCTTTTAGATAATCAAAAGCAAATTCATTATTTGTTCCATAAGTAACATCTGCTGCATAAGCTTTTTGTCTATCTTCATCATCCATATTGGCAACAATGCAACCAGTTGTGAGTCCAAGCCATGAGTAAAGCACTCCCATCTCTTCGGCATCTCTTGAAGCTAGATAGTCGTTAACTGTTACTAAGTGAACGCCTTTACCAGAGAGAGCATTGAGGTAAACAGCTAGTGTGGCTGTTAGTGTTTTTCCTTCACCTGTCTTCATCTCTGCAATAGAGCCTTTATGTAAAACGATTGCACCCATAATTTGTACATCGTATGGGCGCATTTTTAGAACTCTTTTACTGGCCTCCCTAACAGTTGCAAATACATCTACCATTATCGAGTCAAGTGTTGCTCCGTCTTTTATGGCCTTTCTAAAATGCTCGGTCTTAGCTTTAAGCTCTATATCAGTTAATGCTTCATATTCTTTTTCAAGAGCATTAACATTTTTCACCATAGGTATGAGGGCCTTTATATCCTTGTCAGTTTTTGAACCAAAGACTTTGCTTAAAATATTAATCATATAAATTCCTTCTAATTCTAATCAAGAACATAATAGAGTGGGTCCACTGCAATGCCATTAACTCTGACTTCATAATGCAAGTGAGGCCCTGTTGAAATACCTGTATTGCCAAGAGAGGCAATTTTATGTCCTCTTTTTATAACCTGACCTTCTTTTACAAATAAATTATTAGCGTGCCCAAAAATTGTTTCAAGACCATAGCCATGATCTATTTGGACAAATTTTCCAAAACCTGCTTTGTTACCTGAGTAAGTGATAACTCCATCAGCGGGTGCAATGATTGGAGTTCCTATAGGGCCACCAATATCAAGTCCTTCATGCATTTTTAAGCGACCAGAAGTAGGACTATTTCTTGGACCATAATAACTAGTGATCCATCCACGTGCAGGGAGTACACTTGGAGTTGAGTTCAGGATTGATTTATTATCTAATAAAAATTGATCTAACTCATGTATTTGTGTTTCCAGGTCTTGGGAGTTTTTTTTAAGTTTATTGTACTTGTAATCAAAAAGTGAAAACTCTGTTGAAAGAGCAAAACTTCTTTGAATAAGTTCAGTCCAGTCTCTTGCATACTGGTAGCTTCCTTCTAGTCCAAAAATTGAAGCAATTCTTTGATCATAGAGTTCTTGATAATTGATAAACTTTGGATCTTGGCCAATAGCCTCTCTACTTTTAAATTCAATTAGTTCGTTTTTTAAATTTTTTGGAATAAGAGTAAGGTCTGGCTGTAGATCCTTATTATGCTCTTCACTTATTTCTGTTTCACTTAACCCAGTCATAATTTTAAGTTTTTTCTCAAAGATCTGAATCCTATTAATATCATTAGTAAGAGAGTTTAATTTCATCTGAAAAATTTGAATTTGTTCTCTTAATTCTCTGTTTTCTAATGTGAGATGTTTGTTTTTATAAACTTGTCGAACAATTTGAGCATAATCATAAAGAATAACTCCTAAGACTATGAGTAGTGCAACAATCATAAAGGCAACAGATTTATAAACGAGTGTGGGAATACGGAAACTCTTAACAACTTTAGCCCGCTCTGGCACAACCATAATAGTGTAGTAACGATTCAAGCTTGGGTACTCCTGTAAAAGCCTAATAGGTTAGATAGTTAAATAGTGTATAAAACCATCTAACATTTGGAAATAACATTAAAAATGCTACGCGTATTCCTGAATTAGGTGACCGCTACTAAAACTACCGAAATATTATCGTTGCCACCATTTTTATTGGCCAAAGCCACTAGCTCTTGTGCAGTTTGGGTGAGGGCCTCTTTTGTAAAATTTTCTTGGGAAGCTTTAGAAAGAATAGTGCAGAGATCTCTATCGCTTACTTTTCCATAAAGCCCATCTGAACAGGCAAGAAAGAGATCTCCCCTGGCCACTTTGTAAGTATAAACATCTACATCAACATTTTTTTCATAACCTACGGTGCGAATAAGAACATTTTTCATCATATCTTCATGGGCCTGAGCTCGAGTATAAATACCCATATCAAGTTTTTGTTGGACTAAAGTATGATCTTTAGTTAACTGAAATAGTTGGTGATTATTAAAAAGATAAGCACGAGAATCTCCAACATTAGAAATAAAAACTGTGTCTTTATGAAAATAAAGGGCAGTAAGAGTAGTGCCCATTCCTTTCAGTTCAGGTTTTTGAATACTATGTTGAAGAATACCTGTACTTGCAAACCTAATGGATGAACGCATAAGGCCTTTTAAGTCATCTGTTTCTCTATTTTGTTGAAGTAGATACTCGGGTACTAGTTTTGCTGCTAGAGCTGATGCAACATCACCCCCTTGGTGACCTCCCATACCATCAGCAACCAGATAAAGATGGTCTTGAGAATTTAAATAAATTGAGTCTTGATTAGAGCTTCGCTTTTGCCCTATATCAGTAAGTCCTGCAGCTAATATTGCCAATGTAGATTCCTTTTCAATTATTCTAGCACTTCACTTCATAGTTTTACAGTATTTGATTAAAACAATTTAGTACGTGAGGAAAATCTGCTCTTTGGATTTATGAATAGGATAAGTCTATAATAAAATAAGGGAAGCCCCCCTAAATGCGCGCTAACGGAGGCAGTATGAAAATCGATATTTCATCTTTTATGCATGAGAATTATCAACCAAGTGACTTTTCTCATCTTCATTGGAGTGGAACTTTTCAGGAGTACATTGACCATGTAACTGAAAATCCCAAAATTGCACGAAACTCTTTTCAACGTATTTTTGATATGATCATGAGTTTTGGAACTGAATCCTATGTCGAATATAAAAAAGAAATTACACGTTATAAATTTTTCGATGATCCGTTTGATGATGGTAAAGATGCTGTTTTTGGTATTGATGTTCATCTAATGAAATTAGTGAATTTTTTCAAAGCTGCATCAATGGGCTATGGAACAGAGAAAAGGGTTTTATTACTTCACGGTCCAGTGGGTTCAGCTAAATCTTCAATAGCGCGTTTACTTAAAAAAGGTTTAGAACATTATTCAAGAACTGATGAAGGTGCACTTTTTACTTATGAGTGGCATGATGATGAGGCTTCCGAAATTCTTGGTGGGTATAAAGTCTTTGCATGTCCTATGCATGAAGAACCTCTTAAATTATTACCTATTGAAGTTAGAGAAAAGTTTTTAGGAGATTTCAATAAAGGGCGAAAGGGCGGAGAAAAAATTAAAATCAAAGGTGAGCTTAATCCCGCTTGTCGATTTATTTTTACTAAATACATGGAAAAATATGACGGAGACTGGAATAAAGTCATGGAGCATATTCGTGTAAAAAGATTAGTTGTTTCCGAGAAAGATCGCCTTGGTATCGGAACATTTCAGCCAAAGGATGAAAAAAATCAAGATTCTACAGAGTTAACTGGAGATATAAATTATAGGCAAATTGCAAAATATGGTTCTGACTCAGATCCACGTGCATTTAACTTTGATGGAGAGTTCAATGTAGGTAATAGGGGAATGGTAGAGTTCATTGAGATGCTTAAACTTGATGTAGCTTTTCTTTATGACCTTTTAGGAGCTTCACAAGAGCAAAGTATAAAACCTAAAAAGTTTGCTCAGACGGATATAGACTTAGTTATTTTGGGGCATACAAATGAGCCTGAATTTAGAAAACTTCAAAATAACGAATTTATGGAAGCCTTAAGGGACAGAACTGTTAAAATTGACGTTCCTTATATTACTAAGTTAAGCGAAGAAGTTAAAATTTATCAAAGAGATTTTAATTACGAAAAGATTCCTCATATTCATATTGCTCCTCATACAATTGAAATGGCCGCAACTTGGGCAATCCTGACAAGACTAGAGGAACCTAAAAAAGCAGATCTTACCTCAATGCAAAAGCTCAAACTTTATAATGGTAAAACACTGCCTGGCTACAATGAAGAGAACGTAAAAGAACTTCGTAAAGAAGCTGTAAGAGAAGGGCTTGATGGAATTTCTCCAAGATATATTCAAGATAAAATCTCAAATGCTCTTGTTAAGTATGGGCATACCGGCTCATTAAATCCTTTTATGGTTTTCAATGAACTGGAGGCTGGACTTAAAAATCATGGTTTGATTTCTTCTGGAGATCAAATGGATAAGTTTAAGGAGCTGTTGGCCATTTGTCGTCAAGAGTATGAAGACATTGTTAAAAACGATGTAATGAAGGCCATTAGTGTTGATGAATCTGCTATTCAAACTCTTTGTGGTAATTATATTGATAATGTAAAAGCCTATACGCAAAAAACAAAAATTCGAAATAAATACTCAGGTCAGCTTGAAGATTCTGATGAGAGATTTATGAGATCAATTGAAGAGAAAATCGATATTCCTGAGTCTCGTAAAGAAGATTTTAGAAGAGAGATTATGAACTATATTGGTGCTCTTGCGATTGAAGGTAAGCAGTTCGATTATAAAATGAATGAAAGACTTCACAGGGCCCTTGAACTTAAACTTTTTGAAGATCAAAAAGATACAATTAAACTAACAACAATAATCTCAAATGTTGTAGATAAAGAGACACAAGAAAAAATTGATGTTGTAAAATCACGGCTTATAAAGAATTTTGGCTACGATGAGGTTTCAGCAACAGATGCTCTTAACTATGTAGCAAGTATTTTTGCTAAAGGTGACAGTGCTAAATCATAGAGGTTAAATGGATCACCCAATAAAAAGGGATCATGCCCGTTTTAAAAAAATTGTAAAGGGTAAGGTTAGAGATAATCTTAGGCAATACATTTCGGGCAAAGAGATGATCCTTCCAAAAGGTAATGGCAAATTTAAAGTGCCAATGCCATCAATTGATACTCCTCGATTTCGCTTTGGAGATAAGTCTCAAGGAGGCATGGGACAAGGTGAGGGCCAAGAAGGAGATCCTGTTGATGGAGGAGGAGAAGGGCAACAAGGACCAGGTCAAGGTGATGAAAAAGCTGGTCAAGATGAAGGGTCTAAAGAGTTAGAAGTAGAGCGTAGTGAAATCGAACTTGCTCAAATCTTAGGTGAAGAACTTGCGCTTCCAAATATTGAACCTAAAGGGAAAAAGAATCTTGAATCAACTTCAAATAAGTACACATCTATCGGCACTGTTGGGCCAGATTCACTGAAGCATGTAAAAAGAACTTTTAAAAATTCTCTGAGAAGACAAATTGTTACTGGAACCTATGATCCAAATAATCCAACCCTTATTCCTATAAAAGCTGATTTTCGTTACAGAAGTGCTAAGCAGAAAGTTGAGTTTGAAAACTCTGCAGTTGTCATTTATATGATGGATGTTTCTGGTTCTATGGGTGATGAGCAAAAAGAAATTGTTCGTACTGAATCCTTTTGGATTAATTTATGGCTTAAAAGCCAATATAAAGATATTGAAATCCGCTATATTATCCACGATGCAACTGCCAAAGAAGTAGAAGAAGAAACTTTTTTTAATACTCGTGAAAGTGGTGGTACTTTAATTTCTAGTGCCTACCAGCTTTGCAAAGAAATTATTGAAGCGGATTATAATCCAAACGAATGGAATATTTATCCTTTTCATTTTAGTGATGGTGATAATTGGTCTAGTGAAGACACAAAAGTCTGTCTCAGTCTTCTAGAGAAAAATATTATTCCTGTTTCTAATATGTTTTGCTACGGACAAGTTGAGAGTCGTTACGGTTCTGGCCAGTTTTTTAAAGATCTTAAAGGCAAATTTGGCACAGATCATGAAAGTATTATTTTGAGTAAAATTAAAAATAAAGAAGCTATATTAGATAGCATTCAAGATTTCTTAGGGAAGGGGAATTAGTATGATGCGTACAAAACCTATCTCTGGAGAGCTTAAAAAATTACAAATAGAAATTGATGGATATGCTAAAGATTATGGACTTGATTATTTTGATGTAGTGTTTGAAATGTGTGATTACGACACTATTAATATCCTTGCTGCTCAAGGGGGATTTCCTTCACGTTATCCACATTGGCGTTTTGGAATGGACTACGATCAATTATCTAAAAATTATGCATATGGATTACAAAAAATTTATGAAATGGTTATTAACACAGATCCCGTTTATGCCTATCTTTTAACAACTAATGATTTTGTTGATCAAAAACTAGTGATGGCACATGTGTTTGGTCATGCTGATTTCTTCAAGAATAATGCCTGGTTTAAAAATACAGATAGAAAGATGATGGACGTAATGGCCAATCATAGCACTAAGATTCGTCGCTATATGGAAAAGTATGGTGTTGATAAGGTAGAGAGTTTTATTGATAAAGTTTTATCTATTGAAAATCTTATTGATGTGGGTCTTTTGTTTGAATCAAATCATAAAAGAAAAAAAGGTATTAAGTCTTTAGATGATGAATTTATTCAAAAAGATGAGAGAACTCAGCATCTGCAATCGTATCTTCGTACAAAAAAGAGAATTGAAAGCCAAGATGATATTCCGCCTTTAATAGAGCCTGAAGATACTGGTATTAATCGTATACTTGAAAATCCTCAAAGAGATATAATGCTTTTTCTAATGGAGCATGCACCAATACCTGAGTGGCAAGCTGATATTATTGGTATTTTAAGAGAGGAGGCCTATTATTTTTTACCTCAAGGCATAACTAAAATTATGAATGAAGGTTGGGCCAGTTATTGGCATTCAACAATCATGACACAAAAAGCAATGCGCTCGAGTGAAATTATCGACTTTGCAGATAGACACTCAGGTGTGATGCAAATGAGTAAGCAACAAATCAATCCATATAAAGTCGGGATTGAGCTTATGAGAGATATTGAATACAGATGGGATACTGGTAGATTTGGTAAAGAGTATACAGAATGTGAAAACCTTCGTGATAAAGAAAACTGGAACCTTAATCTTGGTAAAGGTAGAGAGAAAATATTCGATGTTCGTAAGTCACATAATGATATTACATTTATTGATGAATTTTTAACAATGGAGTTTTGTGAGCGTGCGCAATTATTTACTTATAAATACAATCCACGGTCTGGTAGATTTGAGATTGATACACGTGACTTTTTGGCCATTAAACAAAAACTTTTAACTCAGTTAACAAATTTTGGTCAACCTACAATTGATGTTGTGGATGCTAATTATGCTAATCGTGGAGAGCTACTGCTCACACATAGACACGACGGAGTTGATCTAGATGCTAATTATGCTGCTGAAACAATGAGAAATCTCTATGGCATATGGAAGCGTCCAATTAATCTAAGAACTACCTATGATGATAAAGAAGTTACTTTTCATTTTAATGGAAAAGAGATGAAACCTCTTTAGCGGTATAGATATTTTTTTTGTTCTAAACTATCAAGTTCTTCTATATCTTTTTGATCAATAAATACATCTTCTTTGAATTTTTTAATATCCATTTTTGTTAGTAATTGATCCAAGTCAATTGAGCTTTCTGCATAAGTCGCATCATCTCTTTTTATAGTTTTAGGCAGATTATCCCAAGTGTACAA
>CAYGJN010000029.1:0-25162 GCA_964350135.1 uncultured Bacteriovoracaceae bacterium
TCAAGATAATAAGAGTTTTTTTAAAGAGAGAAATCTTCAAGCAGAAAAGAAGGGGTTTGATAAACCATGGTAGTGCTTGGAATTTCTTGTTTTTATCATGACTCCGCTGCTGCTTTAATTATTAATGGAAAAGTCATAGCTGCTGCCCAAGAAGAGCGTTTTTCTAGAATAAAAAATGATCACTCCTTCCCTATAAATGCAATAAAGTTTTGCTTAGAATTGGAGAATTTAGATCTTAATGATATTGATTCCATTATTTTTTATGATAAACCGTTCTTGTCATTTGAGCGAATTCTAGAGACGGTATTAAGCTTTTGGCCATTTGGGTTTAAGTATTTTTTGCACTCAATACCTCTTTGGGTAAAGGAAAAACTTCTTATCCGAAAACAAATTCAAGAGGGATTCTCTATTCTTGGTAAAGTACCAAGAGATAAAATTAAATTTTCATTCCACCATCTCTCTCATGCAGCAAGTGTTTATTACACTTCTTCTTTTAAGGAATCGGCAGTTTTGATTATTGATGGAGTTGGTGAGTGGTCGAGTGCTTCAATATATAAGGGTGAAGGAAATAAACTCACTCTCTTAAAAGATTTAAACTATCCTCATTCGCTGGGCCTACTCTACTCAAGTTTTACTTCCTATTGTGGATTTAAAGTAAATTCAGGGGAGTATAAACTAATGGGGCTTGCACCATATGGTGACAAAGAATCTAAACAGACCAAATCTTTTATAAAAAAGATAGAGAGTCAGCTTATTAAGATTTATGATGATGGTTCTTTGTGGATGGATATGAAATATTTTAGATATAATACAGATCTTAAAATGTTTCATGAGGGAAATTGGAACAAGCTTTTTAACATATCTTCAAGAGATCCTGACAGTGAGATTACTCAGGATTATTGCAATTTAGCTTTCGCAATTCAGTACGTAACAGAGAAAATTATTCTTAAAATGAGTGAATGTGCATTAAGCACTGCAAATAGCAAAAATTTATGTTTAGCAGGAGGAGTGGCTCTTAATTGTGTGGCCAATGGAGTATTAGCAAAAAGCGGTTTATGTGAAGAAATTTGGATTCAACCTGCCTGTGGCGATGCAGGAGGTGCTATGGGTGCAGCACTTGCTTATTATTATTCATTTAGCGAGAAAGAAGAGAGCAAAAAATTTAATCCTTATTTGGGACCTTCATTTAGTAATGAGTCTATAAAATCTGAATTAAGCAACGAGAACTATTTATTTGTTGAAGATCAAAAAGAGCTTTTAAATAAAATTGCAAAAAAATTATCTCATGGGAAAATTATCGGATGGTTTCAGGGAAGAATGGAATGGGGACCTCGCGCCCTTGGAGGTAGAAGTATTTTGGCTGACCCCAGAAGCCCTGATATGCAAAGTAGGCTTAATCTAAAGATAAAGCATCGTGAGAACTTTAGGCCTTTTGCACCTGCAATATTAAAAGAAGATGCTGATTTGTATTTTGAAAAAGGGCCAAGAGATTCATATATGCTTTTTACCAACAAGTTAAAATTTGATAAAAGGTATGAGCAAAAAGATATTGGCCTTGATTTAATTTCAAGATTGGCATTTAAAAGATCAGATCTTCCTGCGATAACTCATCTGGATTATTCTGCTAGACTTCAAATTGTAGAGGAAGATTTAAATTCAATATTTTATAATTTATTAAAAACATTCAAAGATTTAACAGGTATAGGAGCATTAATTAATACAAGTTTTAATGTTCGTGGTGAGCCTATTGTGTGCTCTCCCAAAGATGCTCTGAATTGTTTTTATAAAACAGAAATGGATATTTTAGTTTTAGGAAATTATATCATTTACAAAGAAATTGGTACCTTGGGTGACTCTGATTGAAGTTTAGTCAGTTTATCCCCACAAGTTTTAGCACAAGCTATTACTCGTCCCTTCTCAAAACTATCAACATTCCAACTAGATGCTATATATTGGAAAAATGGACCTTCAATAATTTCATTTAATGGCGTGTGTTTTGCATTAATTTTATTCATACCACCTGTGATTTCAGCAATATCTCTTAATTGTACAACTTCTAAGCTTTTCCAGTAAGAATCAATTGGCCAGGCTGTCCAGCAGCATGGAGTAATAAGGCCATCTGAATTAACAAAAATTGAATTTCTTTTTTTGACATGGCAATTAATACTACAATTTTGAACAGATTCAAGTTCTTTGGGGGATGATTTTAACAAATCAAATAATGTAATTTTTCTATTTTCTTTTATATTTTTTTTATTAACATAATAAATATTTCTTGGATAATCGGGCTCGCCTTTTAAGTGATAAACCTCTTGCACTCTCTCATTTTGATATTCTTTCTTTGTAGGAGCCTCAAGCAGGTGCGAAAGTTCTCCCTTGTGGTTATAGGCAGGAGTTGCAAGAATAGGTTTGCCTTTAGAAAGAGAGCCAAACCTTCCTGTTCTTTTAAGAAAAAAATTACACATTCCAAGATCTTTTGCGAGTTCTTGAGCCTTTTCTACTTGATGTTCATTATGCTTAAAAACGACATAATCCCAACTTGCTTTTGCACCGGTTGCTAAATAGGCTTTCACATTATCCATTAGCTTATCCCAGACAACATTTTGGCGATAAAGATGGTTTGTCTCTTTTAGTCCGTCAATACTAAAATGAACTCTATCATCTTTATATGGACGAAGAATATTCCCTAGATCAGTCCAAAATTGTGGGTTTTTCATACCACCATTTGTATTAATATTAATAATAAGTTCATCAGTATATTCTCTTATATAGCTTATAATAGGTATGACACTATCTGACATACAGGGGTCGCCATAATTTCCATTAAAGTTTATGAATTTAAGTTGCTTTAAAAAACTTGGATCAATAATTTTTTTAAAATCATCCAAACTTAGCTCGGAGAGGTTAAGGTTTGGGTTGGTAAAAGATCCATATACATTTCGAGCACATTGCGGACAGGCTGCATTGCATTTATTTGTGAGTTCTATATGTGCTTCTTTTATGTCAGAAAATTTATAAATTAAGTCCTTCCCAGGGGATTTCCTAATATTGGTGTGTCTTAAATATGAAAGGAATATGCTCAAATTCATTATAGTATTATACACTAGCTAGCACATATTGCTTAGGCGCAGCGATCATGAGATAAATTATTATGAGTGAATATATCGCTGTTGAACATGATTCTCCAATGGCAAAAGAGTTTTTAAACGTAAACTGGTGCCTAACTAATATATGTAATTTTAAATGCACCTACTGCCCTGAAAACTTACATAATGGTACAGTTCCTGGCATAAAATCAGATAAAGTAATTGAGTCTATTACTGGCATAGTAAATCATTATAAAAATAAAAATATATTTTTTGAATTTACTGGTGGTGAAGTTACTTATTATAAAAACTTTATTGATGTGGCCGAACATGTTAAATCTCATGGCTGTGATTTAGGAATCATCTCCAATGGCAAAAGAGAACTTGAGTATTGGGAAAAACTAGGACCTCTTCTAGATCATGTCTGTTTAAGCTATCACTCAGAAAATGACTATGCAGAAAGATTTTTAGAAGTTGTTGAGTATTTAAATAAAATGACTACGGTTCATGTAAATATAATGATGAATCCAGAACTATTTGATCATGCTTTTGATGTAGCAAAAAAAGTTGTGCAAAACAAAACCGTAAGTGTCGCATTACAACCTCTTTACAAAGAAATGACAGGAGAAATTTTTAAGTATAGTGATAGTCAAAAAGTAATACTTGATCTACAGATGGACAGTTTATTATCTCAAGACAAAATTCGTGATCATTTTAAAGGTAAAAAACTTAAAACTTATCGAGGTGAAATGCGTTTTGTGAAACCAGATCAAAGTTATGAAATAATTAACACCCCAGATGTTTTAATGAGAAAACTAAACAATTTTCAAGGCTGGGACTGCTATGCAGGGCTTGAGAATTTGGCCATCGATTTTTTTGGAAATGTGCAAAGAGCGTGGTGTCATTCTCCCAATACAAAGATAGGAAATCTTACTAAGGATTTCAGTTATCCAACTAAGCCGATAAAATGTTTGATAAGCAATTGTCATTGCGGCTTTGATATTATGTGTACAAAAAGAAAATCTAGCCTTGCATAGTCAATATTATTTAAAAACAAAATTAAGGTTTTATATTTCTTCTTTGGCCAAAAAAAGTTTTATCTTAAATGCAATATTTAGATACTTTTATTCTCTTAACTTTATTATTTTCAAACAGATTATTATTCCTCAAAAGGCATTGCTTTTTAAAAGGCGAGGCTGCGCACGCAATGATTTAACACCGGGTCTAAGTGATCTTGATATTTTGATAGTTGTTGAAAATGAAGAGCAAATTAAAAGCATCCTTACTAACTATAGAAAGTACTCATTTTTTTATCCCTTGATAAAAGATTTAGAGTTTTTCTCAATAAAGATATTTGAAAATTGGAAGAAGAGTTTTGATGTAAGGAGTATAGAGTTTCAAATAGTAAACCAAGGTTATTTAAATATAGATCTAAATAAAATGAGTAAAGATGAAAAGCTTACTCTTGATTTAAGTATCTCAAAAGAGATTTTTAATCTTTATTACAAATTGTATAAAGAGTGGATAGATAAAAGCAACCAAGGCTTTAAACAATACAATTTTAATAAATTAATAATTGAGATCCTGAGAGCTCTGGAGTTTAAAGAGTCAAAAAAGCCAGAAGTTTTTCTCAGAAGTAGAGCCAATCTTTTTAATGAAGTCTTAATTAAAAAGTATGAAAATTTAGAAGATCTATTAGAAAATCATCGATATATGGATCTTTTTGAAATGATTTTTCTCTTAATTAATGACCACTCACAAAAACAAGTAAGCAGACTTAGTTTATACATAGGTAGTGACCTAAAAGAGCAGGGTTACAACTGCTATAATTATAAAAAAGTCTATGATCTTAAAATTGAAGAGGATTTTAAAAAAGCAATCAAGGAAGAGAAGTTACCGCTAACATCTTCAATGTTTTATACACTTAAGGCCTGTGGATTCCAGGAGCATGAGGCTTTAATATCGATATTTGAAAAACTCAATAATGAAGTGTTAAGAAAACTATATGCAATTAGGCTCTATTGTGACCTTGTTGGAGGTGTTGTAAATAATGGCTCTAATCAATTATTTTATTATATGATGGAGGATTTTTTTAATTTTTTTAAAGGAAGCCAGGAGAAGTTTGAAAGCATAATTTCAATTGTATTAAAGCCTGATAACAAAACAATTGTTCGTTTAGAAAAAAGAATTCAAATTTATAATCTTTTTAAAAGATATTTTCTGGACGAGAGGACATTAAATGATTGAAGAAGTTAGTAAAGATTTTAACCTAGATCTTTTTCTTGAAGCTAGGAATAAAACGATTAATGCGGTTGCTTTAATCGCCAGTCGGTGTTTTGAAGGCATGTCAGAAAATGATGGACTTAATATTATAGATGAAACACTTAGGGAGCTTGGTTCACAAAAAAAATGGCATCCAAATAAATTTAGAATAGGAGTTAATACAACTAAGAGTTTTCGAGATCAATCCGTTGAGGGTGTGCGTTTAGAAGAAAATGACTATTTTTTTATCGATATTGGACCTGTATTTAATGGTTATGAAGGTGATTACGGAAAAACATTCAAGCTAGGTAACTCCTCTGATATTAATTGCATTGTAAGTGAGAATATATTTAATGAGTTAAAGATAGCTTGGCTAGAAGAGAGGCTAAGCGGAGAAGATTTATACGTAAAGGCTCAAAAATTGGCCCATAAGAATGGTTATAAACTTGAGGAAAGAATGGCCGGTCACAGATTAAGCGATTTTCCTCATGCACTTTATTATAAAGGTAGTTTAAAAGATTTTGATAAGATCCCTCTAAATAATATTTGGGTTCTTGAGATTTTAGTCATAGATAATAAAATACAAAGAGGATCATTTTTTGAAGATATACTATATAGCTAGTTTTATTTTATGGTTGAGCACAGGTTTTCCTAATGAAGCGTTAAACTGGATTGTTAACAAAGACCACTCAGAGATATTTTTCAAGATCTCTTATTTAGGAGTAAGCTCAACTACTGGCCGTTTTAAAGATTACTCTGGAAGTATTAAATGGGATGAGACAAGTCTTGGAGATATTTCAATTGAAATCAACGCCAACTCGATAGATACAGGAAATTCCATCCGCGATGGTCATTTAAAAAGTAGAGATTTTTTACATATAGATCAATTTAAATGGATTAGTTTTAAGTCTATTAAGGTTAGTAAAGTACAAGGAAACAGATATAAAGCGTTAGGTAGACTTAAAATTAAAAATATTTCTAAGGATGTAATTTTCAATTTTGATCTAGGATCTGAAGTCAAGGACAGTTGGGGAAATAAGAACCGTTTTGCTAAATTTAAAGGAAAAATTCAGCGCCAAGACTTTGGGATAAATTGGAACAAGCTTAATTATGAAAATAATTATTTATTGGGAAATACAATTGAAATTTGGGGAGTCTTTCAAGTTCAACCACAAGGAAAATCAACTCCAAGTGCTGCGCACATGATTCCAAATACTGAATATACTGCAAAAAGAGAAAAATTTCTAAGAGGTGAGATAAGTAGTAAGGATATTCGAAGGGAATTAGATTTAGAGACTTCTGAAAAACCTTTTTTAAAAAGAAAAAAAGTAAACAACAAGCAATCAGTTTCCCAGAAAAATACAAAATTAAAAGATGGTGCTTGGTGGCTTTCTTTTGCTGTACTAGGGTTTCTTGGCTTTATTTCAAGCGTTTATCTATCAATTAAGGTTAAAGAGTTTACGGGAAATTATTTCAAGAAAAAATACGACGAGCAGGGCATTCTTGGTTATATAAGTGACTTCATTGGAATCATTATAATGATGATATACGCTGCATCTTTTTATCTAGTAGGTTGGTCGTAATTTTAAAACTATTAAAGAAGTCTCTTTTTATAGATTTTTTATGATCAAGATGGGTTTAATTTTTTTAAGCACTCATTTTTCAGCTTCTAAAACAGAGCTTTTAGCAAAAATTCTTAATCTAGAGGCTGTGCTTTGCTCTTTCTCTAGTAATAATACTTGTTGCAAATATTGCTTCTAGGTTTACTAGAAATGCAGCCCCCAAACAGGATCCTATTGATAAAAAATCAAGTGCGTTTGAGATATCTAAATATGGGAAAAATATTACTGGTGTATACTTTTCTACTGTGTACGTAATTATCTCTTGGGTTTCTTTTTTAGTTCAACTTTTTATAACTAGCCTTGTATTAAATCGATTTGGTGTCAGATCTGCTCTTTCAGTATTACCAATTGCTGTTTTTGGGGCGAGTGCTGCTTTTATTATTTTTCCGGTACTCTGGATAGCCAGCTTATTACCAATATTTGATAACTCTTTAAATTATTCAATAAATCAATCAGCTAGAGAAGCTTTATATGTACCAGTCCCAGCAGAGAAACTATATCAAGCTAAAGGATTTATAGACATATTTGTTATGAGAGGAGCTAAAGTATTGGCCATAGGTATTAGTTTGATTGTGAGTAGCATCTTTACTGAGTTTTCATCCTTGAAGTGGATCTCCCTAATAACGCTAATCCTTGTATGTTTTTGGCTATTAGTTGTTAGATATGTAGGGGCTGAGTATCGAAAGAAAACTACTTAAATTCTTTGGTTTTTAGGCTATTATTACTTCTAAGAGGAGATAGTTGTGTGTGGCCTAGTCGCTATTATAAGTAAAAACAAGAGACCCCCAGAAGAGACACTTACTCGTAAAATGATTAATGAAATTGATCATAGAGGACCTGATAGTCAATCCTGCTTGACTAAGGATTGGTACAGTTTAGGTTTTTGCAGATTATCTATTCTAGATGTCTCGGAAAATGGAGATCAGCCCTTAACAGACAATGGTGTGCACGCTGTATGCAACGGTGAAATTTATAATTTTAAAGAAATCAGAAAAGAATTAGAAACTAAGGGTCATCTTTTTAGATCAGATTCAGATTCAGAAGTAGTTTTAAGAGGTTATCAAGAATGGGGTGAATCCGTAATTGATAAGCTAAGGGGTATGTTTGCTTTTATTATTGTCGATGACAATGAAGATAAAGTCTTTGGAGCGAGAGATCATCTAGGAATTAAGCCTTTATATATATGTGAAGATAATGACTTTTACTATTTTTCTAGTGAAATTAAGTCATTTAATTATTGTATTGATTTAGCTCATGATCAAGATACATTTTATGAACAAATAGTTTATGGTTTTGTATCAGGAACAAGAACACCTTTTGTAAATATTTCAAAAATTGAGGCGGGACACTTATTTATAATTCAAGAAAGAGGATTACGAATAGATCATAAAAAATACTATGATGTAAAAGACAAAATTGGAAAATATAGCAAGATTAGTCATGAAGAGGCACTTTATAATGTCCAGGAAAAGTTGCATGAAAGCATTCTCTCTCATACACAAAGTGATGTTGGTTTTACCATTCAACTCTCAGGGGGAATTGATTCAAGCTATATTACAGCAGTGCTGGCCAATGAATTAGGTACAAAACTTAAAACATTTGCTGGCCGACTCGATCATGCTGAATTTGATGAAGGAGTTTATCAAAAGCAAGTTGCTGAAACCTGCAAGACTAATCATTTTGAGCAATTTTTTGGCCCTGAAGAGCTTTTAGAAAATATTGAAAAAGCTACCTACCATATGGATGTTCCATTAAAAAATCTTCCCTCAATATTTCTCAAATTAATATGTGCTCAATCGAAGAATCACTCGAAAGTTATTTTAACAGGTGAAGGGGCAGATGAAGCTTTTTCTGGATACTCTCGATATTTTATTGACCCTAAGGTGCGTATGGTTGAACTTGCAAGAAGCCTTGGAGTTAAATCAGACATGCTGCCCTCTCTTGGACCGCTAAAAAAAATTAAAAGAAGATTGAAGAATAGTATTCTTGATTATCAAATTTATTGGGACAAGTATGAGTTTGATGAACTTTTACAACTAAGTTCTAAAAGTAATAGATATAGAGAAGACTCAATCAATATAAAAGGTGGAGTAGTCGAAAAAATGATGGCCCATGATCAAACAGCTTACTTAGAAAACCTTCTCCATAGGCAAGACCGAATGTCCATGGCTGAGGGTGTTGAGGCAAGAGTACCATTTTGTACTCCGGAAATATTTGATTTTGCAAATACAATACCTCTGTCGTCAAAACTTAAGACCAGCACAAAATCATTAGTTAAAGAATTGTCCCTTAAGTATTTTGATAAAGATTTCGTCTACAGAAGAAAGAATGGTTTTAGACTGCCTATTGATGATTGGCTAAAGGGTCCATTGTCACCTTTAATGACTATGCTTGAAGATAATGAGATTAAAAATTGTGACCTTTATAACCTCAAAGGAATCAAGGCTAAAATTAATGAGTTCAAGTCTGGAAATAGTGAACTGGCTAAACACCTAATGCAAATAATAGTTTTTGAGGTGTGGAGACGGAGTTATCTAGACAAAAAAAAATACTTCAAGAAATAAGCTAGAAGCTTTTCAAAAGTGGCAGTGTTATAAGAAATGTTGTTTTTGAACTGGCAATATCATAACTGATTTTACCACCATTTTTTTCTAGTAGGCTTTTTACTACGTTTAGCCCTAGTCCCATTCCGCCTTCTTTTTTCTTAGAAGAAGTGAAAGGATCAAATATTTTATTAACAAATTCTTTTGGGACACCTGAGCCAGTATCTTGAATTTTTAGTAATATAGTGGACCCTGAGCACTGATGAGTTATTTCAATAGCACGATTGTTCTTGGGGATCTTTTGTAATTCTTGTGTCGAGTTTGAAACTAAGTTTATAAAACATTGCAACAACTCAATGCTATTGGCACGAACCTTGAAATCTTTTTTTAGGTCATGTTTATAAGTAATAGATCCTTGATTGAACTTTATTTCAAAATATTGTTCAACTTCATCGAGCAGATTACAAAGATCAATTTCTTCAACATCAGAGTGATCTTCTGAAAACATTATTTTTCTATATCTTTCAGTAAGATTTTCAATTCTTTGTGATCCAATAAAACCTTTTTTCGAATATTTATTTATATCAATTAAAGTTGCATCTTTAGAATTATTTGAAAGTCGATCAATGAGAATAAAATTACCTTGAATAATAGAGTTGAAATTATTAATGTCGTGAACAATACTACCAGCAAATTCACCTATTCTAACAAGCTTATGTTTCGCATGAACCTTGCTAAATAATTCACTAATCTGTTCCATGTAAATTATTTTGATTTTTGCAACTTGAAGAGCTAGGCGTACTTCATTTTTATTAAACTGATTTGAAATATATCCATTGGCAGGGTTTTTAATTTCTCCCATATCTTTTGGGTAAATTATTTGTATAACTGGCAGGTTTTTAATAATTTGATCACCTAGTTGAGAATATAAACTCTGAGTAATAAAGAGAATCGATTTATGGTAATGCTTGTTATCTAGAATGAGCTTGTCAATTTTAGAAGAGGTTCTAATTCTTGTATGCCCTAAATCCTTGAGAGTTGAACTAAGTAAGTTTCCGCTTTCTTGATTCTCATCAAGAACAAAAACTTCAAGATCTTCTTGATCTTCTATATTTAAATTGTATTGCACTTGCTATCACCATTTTTTTGTTTTTCTATTATACGTCGAAATAGAATGGGCACCAAAGATGGCCAGTAAATTGAAAATAGATAAAAATTTTCTTGGGTTAAATAATCCAGTTGATGGCACGGCGCGACAGGTGTTGAATTCTTGACAGAACTCCCCTGGGAGCATAATTTATGCACCATCCAAATATGTGCAGCCGTAGCTTAGCTGGATAGAGCACCTGACTACGGATCAGGAGGTCGTACGTTCGAATCGTACCGGTTGCGCCATATTTATCAAATCAATGGCCTAAAAAAAGTATTACAAAGATACTGAAAATTTTCTTCTTTAATAAAAATTGGAATATTTTTTTTGATAAACTGCTTATCATCCTTAGTACTTCTTATCTCAAGGCGAAGATTACCTAAAATAGTATCAAAATAGGTATCAATAATATCAACCCTTAGTGTTTCTATTATTACATTATCAAGTATGGTGTTTTCTTTTAGCTGAATTTGATCTTTAAAGTCTGAGATTGCAATTTTCATTTCATCATCTGTTTTAGAAAGCACCTTGAACACTTTAAAGCATTGATACTCAAGTCTAAGTCTATTGAGGTGTGTATTAAGTACCTTCTTGGTCTTTTCATCAAGTACTAATTTGTCATCCCCACCGTTTATTGAGTAAAGCCATACAATAAGGCCGAATGCCATAGTAGTGGAGAGAATGAATAGAGTAATCGCTTTCTTTAAATTTTTTCCCATAACCGATTATTTTCTAAAACTCGAATAAAATATATATAAGCTCTATTATAGGTAATTTTAATAAATGAAAAACGTTCTAGGAAAAATTTCCGAAAGCAATTTGATCATCTTTTTGATTTTGTCCATATTGGGAGCAGCAGGCTTTTATCAGGTGTATTTTGGAAGTCCTGTTTTTGATGATTACTCATTTATTTTTAATTCTCAAAGATTCAAATCCGTTCCTTCCATTTTTACATTTTGGAACAAAGATTCTTTTTACTATAGGTCTTGGCCTTTAAGTTTCAGTGTTCTTAAGGCCATTTATATGCTGGCAGGCGATAAGGTTTTTGTTTATAAAATAATAAATTTGACCCTACATATCTTGAATAGTTTTTTTCTATATCTTATAGCAAAAAAGTGGAAGATATCTGGGGTTTGGGCATTTTTTTGTGGGCTTCTTTTTCTTTTTCATCCCATGCAGGTTGAAACCTTCAGCTGGATTTTTCAACTAAAAACATTATTGTCAGTGTTTTTATTTTTTATATGTTATCTTTGTTTTTTGAAATTCTTGGAAAAGGAAAACCCTCTTTATATTCTAGGTGCAATTACCTTTTATGCCTTAAGCTTATTTTCTAAATCGACTGCAGTTATGATGCCTTTTTTAATGTTGGCACAATTGTTAATAAAGTATGGATTTACTTTAAAAAACAAAAATGCAGTTATTTGTTATATTTTCTTTTGTTTATGCTCAATACTATCTGTTAACTCTGCACATGAAACCATTGAGGGAGTGAGGCTTAGCTATTATGAAACACTTGAAAAGAAAGAGTTTGATGAAAGTTTAGGAGAGCTTGACTTTGATGGGATTAGCCTTGTTTATAGAGATGGCGTTTCGTTTAAAAAAAATAATCAGCTAAATTTAAACAAGTGGACTTTGTCTCTCTATAACACGAGCTTTTATTTTGCACATTTTTTTCTAGGATCTAATAATTCACTGGTTTATTTGAAAGACCGATTTCACAAACACAGAGAGCATATATACTTAGCCTTTTTCTCGATGGGAACATTATTTATTATTTGCTTCGGTATTTATTTTAAAAAGGAGATGAAAAACATAATCCTTTCCTATGCTTTTTTCTTTCTAGGAGTTTTTCCTATTATAGGAGTCTATTATGTACCCTATATGAAATATTCTTATGTGGCAGATCATTGGGCATATCTTGGAATAGCAGGTTTAGTTTTTCTAGTGCCGAGTTTTATTCAATTAATACGTGAAAAAATCAAGTATGACTTAGTTTATATTTCTTCAGTTGCAATCGTTATGATTTTTTTAAGTTTTTCGATGGTAAGAGGAGTTCTTTATAATATTGTTTTTAATGATAAATATAATGTTCTCTTAAACGCCTTAAATGAAAACCCAAATGAGCCCTCTCTTTATTTTACATTGTCGGAATATTACAAGGAAGATTTTAAACCAGGAGCATCAAGAGAGATGTATACAAAGGCGATCGGCAACTCAGCAATTGGCGATAATTTAATAATTCAAAATGAACTCTTAAAGCATTATCAAAGAAAAGGTTTAAGTGAGAAGGCTTATGAGACAATGGCATTTATGGGAATAAAATATGTAGAAAGTGGTGATTCAGCTAAGGCACAGGAAGCGGCAAAAGATTTAAGCGCAATGAATTCATTTTTAACAGTTGATAAATATATTTTGGCCCTAGATGCGATCATCAATTTGCGTGATGATCGCTTAGCAGAGAAATATTTAAATAAACTTTTTCCTACTTACAACCAACAGCAACGATAGTCGCTGAACAGGTATCACTATTTGTACAATGCTCTACACATGAAATTCTTGCACATGCTCCCGGAGTTGCAACCCAACCTGGCACCGAACAAGAAGCAACGTATTGAGAAGCTGGCGGACATGATCCTGTAGCGCTACCTGGAATTGTTGGAGGGACACCTGGGTTTAGAGCATAGCCATAAGATGTCCAATCCCAACCTTCATCTCCTGCTTGGTAACTACATGTTGGTTGTGCACTTGATACGAGATCTCCTGTTGTACCACCAGTTGTACAGTTTGATCCAGGAGCACAGGCTGCATATCCATTACATGTTGCACTTGTAAATTGTTGTAAATTATTATGTAGTGTCCAGGCACCACAACTTGAGCCTGCAATCTTACAAGTATCACTTGAGTGGGCCGCACCACCTTGACCGGTACATTCTGATTCAGATCTATTATTAATAAGGACTCTTTCTGATGAACTAACCTCTGTAGAGTTACCTGCATTGTCTGTACATTTTACGTAATAATCTTGTGAAGCAATTGGAGGTGCAAGTGTAACATTGCCACTTGTTGTACCACCAGAGCAAGCTCCTGCAGGATTTGTAGTTGTTCCACAAGTACATGCATAACCAGAGGCGCCAGCATCCGAAGATGTGAAATTAATTGTTCTGTCTGTAGCATCAACTCTTGTTGTTCCTGTAATACTAACAACAGGATCTGTATTATCGTAAAGAAAAGTTAAAGTACCAGCGCTACAAGTTGTATTTCCTGCCTCATCTCTTTGAGCAGAGTAAATAGTATAAGTTGTTCCTTCCGTTAAAGAACTTGTTGATAAATTTTGAGTAGCACCTGTTTGTGATGTCCAGGCTGAGACAACTGTACCACCAGGACATGATCCTTCAAGCAAGGCTACTTCTGAGCCAGAAGAGTTTTCAAGATTACCAACGGTAAAGGAAGGTGTTTGAGTTGCATCTGTAGGTGATGAATGTCCATTACGTGCAATTGTTGGTGCTGCTGGAGCTGTTACGTCAACATGATAAACAGTCCCGCCAACACAACCAGGAGATAAATTAAGGGCTGCATCTCTTTGTTTCGCATAGACATTATATGTACTTCCATCTGTAAGTGAGTTTGTCGTAACAGTAGTAGTTGTTCCTGATTGAGCGGTCCAACCACTAATAGCATTTGTACAACCAGCATCATCATACAACTGAACTGTTGAACCAACACTATTTTCAAGACCTGTTACATCTATGTTTGGAGTTTGGTCTGCTCCTGGAGAGCTTGCTGGTGAGTTTAGTACAACAGAAGCCGGATCAGTCGGAGGAGTAATATCATAAATATAATCTGCCTTTACAGCGGAACATGAAGACTGGTTGGGAACATTATCTCTTTGAGCTGCATAAATTGTATAAACATTTTCTGGTAAAACATTTGTTGTTATATCCATACTGGCAGCATTAATAGTCGTCCATGCACTAATGGCCGTAGAACAACCAGAATCAGAAAATAATGCAACCTCATTATCAACAAGGGAGTTATCTAGTCCTGTAACAGTAAGTTCAGGAGTAGTGTCTGTCCCAGGTGAAGTTGCAGGATCATTTAGTGTAACATTTGTTGGAGCAGACGGAGCAGTATTATCATATCTATAGGCAACGCTTACACCAGAACAACTAGACTCATTGGTTGCTTCATCTCTTTGCTTTGCATAGAGAGTGTAATCAAGACTATCAGTTAATGCATTTAAAGTTACAGTGGTTGTTGCTCCCGACTGAGCTGTCCATCCGCTTACAGGTGTAGTTGTACAACCAGCATCTGCATAAACTCGAACTTCAGCATTCGTTGTATTTTCTAATCCTGACACATCGATATCAGGAGTATCATCAGTATTATTTGGTGAACTTGCAGGGCTATTTAAAGCAATTCCTGTCGGTGCTGCAGGTGGATCGTTATCAGCAACCCAAGTATGACTGCCAATTGTATCGGCAGTATTACCGGCATTATCTTGAACACGTATTTTAAATGTATAACTTGCATTTGTTGTCGCTGGGATATTTACAGAATGTGTACCAGAGCCAGCAGCAAAAGAATCACAGGCGCCCCACGAATCAGCACCCGGTGCTTGAACTGCAGAACATTCGGCAGTTCCATTATCAATACCAGAACCAAGATCGGTACAAGTGAAAGCAAACGCTACAGGATCAGCATTATTAGGATTTGAAAAAGCTCCTACTGCGCCACCTTCAATTGTATCAATAGAGCAATTTGGGCCAAAGCTATCAGCTGTCCATGAATAACTTACGGCTGAACCTGTATTTCCAAGAGCATCTGTTCCTCTAACTTGTAATATATAAGCACCATCAGCATCATGAGTAAAATCACACCGAACATCTGTTGCATCATCATTACCACTATAAGTTCCACAAACGGTAGAGCAAGATGTAAAGCCAGAAGTTCCTAGAGCTGATCCTCCTGGAACTGTTGAAAAATGACACTCATAAGTTAGGCCTACGTCAGTAGCATTATTGACACCGGCATCAGTTGTATCCCAAGTTACAAATGTACTTGTATCAGTAGCTACAGGGTCAGTATCTTTTGCAACAACTGGTCCTGTTGTATCGTAATAAATAGTTGCCGTATCACAAGCACTTGTTCCTACATTATTTCGACATTGTACTGAAATATCTTTGTTGCCATCACCTGCCGTAAAAGTTTTCTCCTTAGAGTCTTTAGTTATTTCCCAGGTTGCAGTCCCATCAGATGAACAATCGTTATCAACACTTACTTTCATTTCAAGCCCGGCTGGACTTGTTGCATCTGTAATAGTGTATTCGTTGGCAAGAGTGTTTGTATAAGAACCAGCAGAAATAGTACATGTTGGAGTTGCCGAAACTAATGCAAAATCTCTTACAAAACATTTTGATTGAATACTTGTATCTGCAGAATTTCTAAATTGTGCTGCAATGAATTTCTCACCAGCACCTGTTACAGAAAGAAGATCTGTTTGTGTATTAGCTGAACCAGCAGCAGGAAGGGCAGTCCAAGTTCCTGAACATGATCGTCCTTCTACAATTCTGTACTGGTCATAAGATTTTGTACCATCATATTCAAAATAAATATCAAGATCACTGTCATTAGAACCATAGTGATAGGCTGGCATATTAAAGAAGAATCCATCAGGTTTAATACCCAAGATTTCAGAATGAGCAAGGGCATCACCAATTTCATCACTTGCTGCACCTCGAGCTCGAAAATCTTGTAAACCTAATTGACCATAATCATTTTTACCATAACATTTAATCTCGCCTGTATTAACAATGGCACAAACATGATCACCACGAGTATCAAGACTGAGAACTGTAGAAGCTGCACCCGATCCAAAATTAATTGTAGATAATGAGCTAAGCTCGCCTGGAGCATCACCGCGAGCGCTTGTATCGCCTATGCCTAATTGCCCAAAAGCATTATCACCAAAACATTGAGCAGTATTATCTGAAAAAATTAAACATGTTTGATCACCGCCAAGAACAAGTGAACTAGGTGCTGTAGAAAGACTATTGGCCGTAAGTCCAGCTAACTCTGCAGCAGCATCACCTTTATTATCTGTAGAACCATATCCTAATTGGCCATTAGCATTTGCACCCCAACAAAATAATTTATTATCAGCGCTTGTTATACAAGTATGTTCATCACCAGCAGCTAACTTCGTTGGAGTGAGGGAGTGAGTTGCAAGATCTACTGTTGTTAGACTTGCTCCCATTTCTCCAGCTTCATCACCTATTGAGGTAGTGCTTCCAATACCCAGTTGACCTGAATTATTAAGACCCCAACAAACCACATCGTCAGTTGCTTGATCACGAATAACACATGTATGATTGGCACCAGCAGTAATAGCAAGTGCATCTAAACCATTTATATCAATTGCACTACCTGGGACACTATTGCTATCAGTAGTTGAACCTACACCAAGCTGTCCGTAAGCATTATCACCCCAACATTTAACAGTATTAGCAGCCAAGAGAACACAAGTATGATTATCACCTAGAGCTGCATCTAATACTCCAGTCACAACTAATGTGTTCCCAGCATTTAAAGCTTCGCCGTCACCAATATCATTATTATGGCCAAGACCTAACTGCCCTTGATCGTTTCGTCCCCAGCAGTGAAGATCAGTATTCGTATCAAGAATACATGTGTGATATTTACCAGCATAAGATTTAGAAATAGCATGACCAAAATGAGTACTATCAAGAGTAGTTAGACCAGAACCCATTTCATTAATTTGATCACCTAGATGGTTTGTTGAGTTGGCACCAAGTTGCCCATAATCATTACGTCCCCAACATTTTAATGAGCCACTAGTATCAACAGTTCTTACACATGTATGAGCAGTACCAGTTGCAATTGAAGAAACCTGGTGCTCGAGTGTAAAAGAAAGAGTTGTAGCGGCAATATAATTATTAGCATTGGCTGCATCCACAAGAGCTGCTGGAGCTGAAGTATTGGGATAATCTGCAACAAAACCAGTATAGTTGTTAATAATGACTTGAGCAGTTTTAGAATAAAAATTTGTAAAATCTGTCCCTGACGGGTTTGCAATTGTAAATCGAACCTGGTTAGCAGCAGGACAGTCAAGAGTACCTGTTAAGTCAGATCCGTCAATAACTACTCTAAAATTATTTGAACTTTTAGAAGTGCAGTCAATATTATTGGAAAATGTTACCGTAATTGTTGTAGATGTAGCTGCAATTCCAATTGCGCTATCAGCAGGAGACATAGAGCTGGCAACTGTTCTTGTATCATCATCTTCATTTGAGCTAGAAAGAGTCGTTGCAAGAGCATTATAGTTTGTATCTGCAGATGCAGATAACATATCAATAGTAAATGATTGCGTACCGTCTACTTCATCGTCATCAACACCTGTTAGTGTTACTGTTTGATCAATATTATAATCAGCGTTTGTAAAAGTTACGACACCTCCACCAGGACTTGTTACATCCACCTCGTCACCATCTGTAGTAGAAAAAGTGAGAACAACATTTGCAGTAGGCATTGTATTAAGTCTTACAGTAAACGTAGCTGTAGTAAGATCCTCTTTTGTGTTTCCAGAAATACTTGAAAGTGTAATACCTGGTGGAGTGGATGCGCTTGATCCACCACTACTAGAAGAGCTTTCTTCAGAAGTCGAAATTTCATCATCACCACTATCATCACTTGAGCCAGAACCTCCAACTGCGATAGTGTCATCACTAGAGCCTGTATCATCACTACTAGAACTTTCATCAGAAGGCGCTGCTTCTTCCAAATCATTAAAATTATATTCACTAGCACTAGCACTAGCTCTTTGAAGATTTTGATTATTAGAAGAGTTTGAATTAGAGTTTGCATTTTGAGCGCGTTTTGATTTCTTTTTAGCTATAAGGGGAGCTTTACTAATCTGGGGAGCAGTTCTTGCAATAGTATTACCGCCATCGTCATTAACTTCTTCTTCACCTTTAGCGAGGTCAAGTTTAAGACCGTCGTTTATAAATTTACTATCTCTTTTAAAAAGTGATTTTCTTTTGTTAAGACCCTTTTTATTATTAGCTTGTGAGACCTTTTCAACTTTAGCTTTTTGTTTAACCTCATCAATATTTCTACCGGGGTCTACTAAGCTCATTCCAAGATAGGCCATTCCGGCAACAACAGCGCCAACACCGATATACTTACCAGCTTCCTGTCCTAAAACTTCAGCTAATTTTCCCTTCATGTCAGACATAATACATACCTTGTCGCACTGAGCAACTATTCGTCCTGTGAATATCGCTGATTTAATTAAACTCTTCTATTCATTATATTTCGGAAACTAAACTCAAGACCTTAAATTTTACGCCCCTCAGAAATCGATTTATTTCAGATACTTAGAGACTAACAGGGTGTTACTCACTACTTCAGAGTTGGAAAAAAATCTTGAATCGCCCATAAAAAATGGCAAAATTGACTTGAAAGAGGCCAAGTAGTTGGAATAATGTAGATGTCTAACTATGCTTTAAATCCAGAGCTGATTTTGGCCATAAATAAAAAACAAGGAGTACTTAAATGGAAAACGAAATACTTGTAGTTGCTTCAAAGCTAAAAAAGTACATTAAAGACAAGCACGGTCTTAACACTTCAGCCAGTGCAATGCCTGTCCTAAGTGATGCTTTAAGAAAGATTTGTGATCAAGCTGCTGAAAGCGCAAAAGGTGAGAAAAGAAAAACTCTTCTTGACCGCGACATTAACTAAATTATTTTTTATAAAGACGCCTATGGGTCACCTTGGGCGTCTTGTAATTCATCTTCAAAAATCTTTGTCATTCTAAAAGTTACAATTTTAAAAATATTATCATCGCTCTCTGCAACTGGTGATGGGATTTGTTCTGGGTCCTCTGGATTAGGGACATAGTTAACGGTCTCTTCTTCTGCTGCTACATCAAAATTAATAACTGTTGGCTCATCAGCATTTTGATTACCAGAAGCATCTGTATTACTACTAACAGTTGCTTTAAGTTTTAAATTGATACTTCCATTATTAATAGCTTCATTAAACTCATCAATTGAATTGATATTAGCTTCTTGTAAGGCCTTATCAACTGCTGCATACATTTTGTCATAAAGCTCTTGAGATTTTTGTTGAAAATTAATAGGAGCTAATCCTTTTTTTGCTCTTTCAGCATTTAATGCATTTTGTGCAGCTAAAAGTGCACTTGAGACTTGCCCTGCTTTTGACTCTAAAACATTAGCAGCAATTCTCGCTCTTTCACTATTACCACTTGCTACAGCATTAAAAAGTTCTTGTGAAACACCCAATGCTTGGTTCACTCCTGCAGGCATGTTTGGATCGCTACTAAGACCATTCATTTGAAAACAACTATTTGTTTGCTGACAAGCACAGTTAGGGTCTGCCACAACAGATCCATTAGTTGTTGCTAAACATGGCATTGACTCAAAAGGGTCAGCAGAAGCCATAGCTGCACTTGAGCTAAACTCAGGCAGGCCTTGTTTACGTCTCAATTCATTGGCCATATTTTTATATTCATCAGCACGTTGTTTGATACATTCAGCAGCGTCACCGGTTGCTCCACCAGTAACCATGGCCATGACTTCCATAGCTCCATAAAAGATAAGTCTATTCATTGGAGTAACTTCACCAACTTGATTCGATAAAATATAAGTTCCTACAATAGCAAGAAGGCCACCAGTCCAATTACGACCTAGTCCAAGAGCTCCGTTATTTACAAGAGCATTATTGGATGCCTTTTGCGCCCAGCCTGAATCATCTCCTAAATTATTAATTTTAAAACCTTCAGCGATCTCTCCTGTTCCACCTACTGTTGTTGCTGCAGGAGCAGCATCTAGCGAAAAACCGCCAATCGGTTCAGGGACTTGTGGAGCCTGGGCTTCAGCAGCAGCAGTAGCACCAGAAGCAGTAGCTGCTGCAGCAAGATCAGGCACACATGTAAAATACGGGACAACACCTGCTTTTGGAACAGTAAAAACTTTTGGAGGAGGAGTCATAAGAATTATAGCTTCAACTCCTGCTGCTGCAACTGCAAGCTTTCTAGCAACTCCTGTTATCTTAAACATTTTTGCGCGACTTTTAGTTTGGTTATAGGCATCCATTGTTTGTTTATAAGCTTCTTCAAAACCTTTTATCTGGCCATCATAATCAGCACCAGTTCCAGTAAAGGCTTCAAGTAATTGTTCACTGGCCTTTTTCTTTCCCTTAGTAAGATGCATAAGATTAAAAACACCATCAATAATATTGGCGCCATTATATCCATAATAAGAAGGAGTCATTGGTGGACCGCAATTGATCCCAACCATCTTTATGCCAGACATAACTCCACTTATAACTGAGAGCACATGATTAATAAGCATGGATCTATTTTTAACTTGAGTTTGATCAAAAACTAAATGACCATCTTTCATGACAGCAGCTTGGCGAGTACAGTCAGAAGCTAGTGCAATAGGTAAGCTTGCTAGCTGCAAGCTAAAAATAAGAAGCAGAATTTTTGTAACTTTTAAAAAATACTGCAAGTACTCCGCCTTGATAATTATTCTCTTGTTACTATTCTAGGTCTCAACCTTATATACAGAAATAGTCTTGTGATCTGATCGGTTATTTCTTTGTATTATTAAAGAGTTATTTGCTTAAACTCTATGGTTATTAACTACTTAGAGATGGCCTAAAAAATTGCCGATTCAGTATAACTTGCTGAAATTTGGATAAAATAGAACTAATGATAAAAGTTCTAATTGATCAAAATAGCCTTGGTGGAGATCTTAAAAAATTACGGTATTTGTTTACTGTTCTTTGCATATTAATGGGCACAGCTATTCTTATGAGATTATTCTTAGGAGAGCTGGGATTTTTTTATTTTATTATTACCTCAATTGTTTTTTCTTGGATGGTCATTTCTTACAAAGAAGTTTTTGATAATCTTCAATACTCATTTTGGGGATTTTCTATATCGATAGCTCTTTATATAAAATATCTATATTTTCAAACAGATTCATATCTTGTGGAAAACTTGTTAATAGCATCCTTATTTATTTTAGGCACTCTTTGCTACTCAATAGCAACTCCTATTTTTTATCCTCGTATTATGTGGTGGGAGTATGATTTTAGATTCAAAGGTGATCTTAAAATTTGGGCCCATTTGGGAAATAAATGTGTCTCAGCAAGACTAACTGATTTAAGAAGAAAAGCAGGTTGTATTGTTATGTTTGAAAAACAAAGACCTGGTTCCGAGTTTAAAATTGATTATAAAAATGGTGATGAGACTCTAACTTATCGAGTAAAAGTCATGAGTAGACGAGAATCTAATCTTGGCCGTGGTTATACTTACGGTGTTCAATTTTTACTTAAAGACGGAGAAGCTAAGCTCTATAAAAGTTTTTCTGATCTTTGGACAACAAAAAAGAAGGCTAGAAGACGTCTCAAGTTCGCAAAAAGAAAACCTCTAGTTTAAGTATCATAAAGTTTTTGGTAGATAGGAAAAATGAATTACAAACTCCATAATTGGTATATGTCTAAAGCGCTTGATTTCGCTTTTGAGGCTCAAAGACAAGATGAAGTTCCTGTGGGAGCTATCGTAGTTTTCAATGAGAAAATAATTGGTGAAGGATTTAATCTAAAAGAAAAAAATCAAGATGCCTCTGCTCATGCTGAAATCATTGCTTTAAAACAAGCTGCAAAAAATATTGGTTCTTGGCGACTTCAAAATTGTACCCTTTATGTAACACTTGAGCCTTGTCCTATGTGCTTAAGTGCTATCTCTCAGTTTAGAATTAAAAAACTAGTATTTGGTGCTTATGATAAAAAAGGTGGAGCTCTATCACTTGGATATAATTTTTATAAAGACAATCGTTTAAATCATAGCTTTGAAGTATTAGGCGGCATCCGTCATTTTGAGTGTTCTAAAATTTTATCTGATTTTTTTAAGTCTAAGCGAAAGTATTATAAAAGATAGAAGTGCGTGTAGAATCATTAACTTTATCGCATCTCGGGTTTTGCCATATTTGACTCTCGAGCTGCACAGGTCAAGGCGAACTCTTCATTAAACTTTCCGCAGGAAACTTTAATGCAGGTTTATGGCGGAGAATAAGGGATTCTATTGGCCCTATTCTTCAAGTTTCAGTAAAAAACGAGAATAACCACAAATAATCAACAATTCCGAGATTTAGCCTTATATCCATTATTACTTAAAATGATCTATGATAGCCCTGAATAAGTCCCAGCTCGAATGATTCAACTGGTTCCACCTGGCATAGATAGGATGAGCATTATGAAAGCTGATAAAAAGAAATTCATATCCAATATTGAAACCAGCCTGCTGGCATTGGTCAATAACCCTGTTCCATGTAGAGAAACTCTTGCTAGAGCAATTGATTTTATCGCTGAGTTTATACCGGTGAGCCCGCTAATGTTTACCAAGTCCAAGAATGAATCAATCTATATTGCAAAAGATTGGATGAATGAAGACTATCAAAGATTCAGTTCATTAATAGAAAAGCGGCTAAAAGAGATAGAAGAGGAGCTTCCTCCGGGGAGCAGCGAGGTTGCAATTGCCAGACAAAGAATACTAAGAGACGAGGGTTGGGAGATTAAAGTATTCGCTCTGAATAGAGATGATCAAGAGATAGAGCTGGCACCTGTTCTGAAAGCGGAAATGGAAAAGGTAGCGAAAGAGCTAGATCAAATGATACTACTTAGAGCTGACTATGGACTACCGGAAGGGGTGTCCACTGATCGAACAAAAAGAAAGATAAACCCCGACTCCGGGGAAACAGAATATTTTGAAAACAGAATAGACTCCTTATCTGAACTGGTGGTTATCGCTTGCTATATTTTTTTATGTTCAGAAAGAGATAAAGCGCCACTTGTTAGGAACCTTAAAAAGTGTGCATATTGCAGCAAGTACTCAATTCAACAAAATGCAATAAGCTCGCAGGGTAAAACCTTTTGCAATAAGAACTGTAATAGAAATTTCCATAAATAAATATCGTTTTTACAGATACTTGTGGTTCAGTCGACAGAGAACTCCTGTTTCTGACCACTGAAATATCATAGATAATCGTATGTAATAGCTTCTGTTGATAACACTAAAACAGGAGCAGAAAATGAAAGAAAATCAAATTCAAGAATTGCTAATGGCTTTAAATAAGCTTGCAAACAAATCCAAAACTTTTGAATCTCTTTGGAATGTAGATCAATCAGCGGAGTACCTAGGGACTACAATTAGCCACATTAGAAAGATGATCTACCACAAGGAAATTCCATTTTTCAAAGTCGGCAAGTCTGTTCGCTTCAGAAAAGACGAACTTGATCAGTGGATGAGCGAGAGGCAGTCATGATTACAACAGCAGCAGCGCTTAGGGATGTTAAGGTTCAAAAACATAAAGTTTACAACACAATGAGAATCATTCTTATTTTTAACAATGATGAGTATGGCGATCTTGCAAGAACCTATAATCAGCCAAAGACAGCAAAGGGCAAGGATCACTTAACAAAACTGCTAATGAAGTTACTGGGGACTACTGAGCCAGCTGAGGTCAGCGATATTGTCTTGAGTAGCCCTTACATACTTTCAGAGGGAGTGAGGGAGGTTTTTTCAAATAAAGCTTTTAAGTTATGGCTAAAGGAAAGCGGGAACCCTTTGCATCCCTACAATATTGTTAATATCGAAATACTGGAGGACACGAAGACCTCCAATATTAATCATTAACTTTTAGTAAATTACCCAAAGATACACAGGTTAATGATGATTGATACAATAACTTTTACAACCAATTTTATCGCTAGTGATGTGATAACAAAAGTCAGGGATGTAGAGCACGGCAACATGGCCAGGGAGCGAGTTCCAGATGCTTTTTATAAAAATTCCGTAATCTTCAAAACGGGAAAAATGGGCAGGCTAATTGCTATAAAACAAGAGCCAGTTTATCCCGGTCTTGGGGCTGTCAAAGTAGAACTTTCCCCTTCGCGATTCGAATCATTTGATAGCTTGAGAAGTCTTCTTGTGAGGTTCGGGTTAGCTGAGTCGGAGCTAAGGCTTTCGAGGGTTGATTATGCTGTAGATTTAAATGTTGATATAGAGACAGTGTTTAGATTGCTCAAGGTTAAGTATAAAACGAAAAGAACTGCTTATCACCAAGGCTCATTAACCGGAATGGATTTTGGTGATCGACCAGAGATTATAAGTGTTTACGATAAAGGCTTTGAGAGGAAGACTCGTGGACGATATAAAAAGCTTCATGGTCAGCCAGTATTGCCGATCACAAGAGTGGAGGTTAGGCACTTCCATGGAAGAATTAGGGACCGAGAGTTTGTAAACTTGCCTAGCTCTGTAGACTTGAATCCCTTTAGCAAGATTGAGTTGTGGGAGGCAGCTTTGCCTTCGGGTTATCATTCGCAAAACAGGGTGAATAAGTTTGCTTCGATTCTAGAAGAAATAGAAGTTAAAGGTTTCCACCAGTTCTACAA
>CAYGJN010000030.1:0-24920 GCA_964350135.1 uncultured Bacteriovoracaceae bacterium
GCAATGGAGAGTTCTCCTTTAGAGGAGAGAAGTCTAACAATATATTCAAATAATGAGGATGAATTTGTTAGTATTCATTTTAAGGATACGGGTTGTGGAATATCTGAAGAGCAGATGAAAAAAATGTTTACTCATGGACATACTACAAAAAAAGATGGCCATGGATTTGGTCTTCATGCTAGTTTTAATGCAATGAAAGAAATTGGTGGAGAGCTTAAAGTATTAAGTGAGGGTGAAAATAAAGGTGCTGAATTTATTATTCGTCTTTCTCTTGAACCAATCGATAAACAAGAAAACCATTTAGTTATAAATCATGCAAGTTGAAATTAACCAGTCATCAAAATGTCCTTGTGGTAGCCTAAAAGATTTAGGTAAATGTTGTTATCCAATTATAAATGAAGAACTTAAAGCTCCTAGTGCTGAAGCTCTAATGCGTGCTCGCTACACTGCTTATGTCATTAATCAAATTGACTTTATTGAAAAAACTCAATCAAAAGGCGGAGAAGCTTTTGACCGTGAACAAGCACAGGCCTGGGCCAAAGAATCTGATTGGGCAGGTTTAGAAATTATTAACACTGTTGATAATTTCCCTACTGTCGATCAAGCACAGGTCGAATTTAAAGCAAATTATTCAATCCAAGGCCAAGAGTTTACACATCATGAAGTCTCCACTTTTTTAAAAGACCAAGGGGATTGGTTTTTTGAAGAAGGAAAGATAATTAATGCTCCTTTGAAAAGAATAGGCCCAAAAATTGGACGAAATGATCCTTGCCATTGTGGCTCGGGGAAAAAGTTCAAAAAATGTTGTGGGTAGAGTCTAAGTATCTGAATTTAGATGTACTTTCTATTTGTAAAATCTACAAAACTTGATAGATTTCGTTTCTTAAATTTCACCAACATTTTATACTATTTCTTAAGCTAAACACTTAATTTTAGATACTAAACAGACGATAAGTCATTCGATACAAATAATATGGAGTTAAAGATGCGATCAAAATTATTTAAGATATTAACTATCCTCTCCCTGGTGCTTACTTTTAATATCGAGCAAGTTTATGCAGGCAAAGGGCGTATACTTTTTACTCTTCTTAAAAGCGGAAATGTAGACAAGGTCATGTCTGACTTAGTTATTAATCAAACAAGCGTTGCCAGATCTTTAATGGAGTATGCTTCAAACTTTGAGGGTGGAGAAGCACAGTTCTTAAGAGAAGCATTAAAAGATGAGCCTTCACTACTAAAAGAAATTGAAGCTAATGGCCTAGCTAAACTAGATATAAGTAAAAAAGAAAGAGTAGTACAGGCCATAAATAACTCAGCGATCTTGGCATCAGCAAAAATTACAAGTCCTCTTATTGAGTGTGATGCTAGTTGTGCTAAAAATGTAGCAGATGATATTATCTCTGTTGTTACTGTTATGAGCAAAGAGGTTGCGGACTCTCTTAAGAAAGTTTACAAGAACAACCCTAATATCTCATTGAACAAAGTTGTAAGAGACCATGTGAATTCAATGGGGGCAGCTTTTAACAAGTACGGCGTAGATGCAGCTAAAAGAAGAAGTATTAGAAGTGCAAGTGCTAGATTAAATACAGCTAGAGATCAAAAAGAATTCATTGCCTTCTTACATGTTATGCAACAAGCTGCTATTCCTGGTACTGAAATAAGTAAAATTAAAGGTGTTGATAAGTTTCTTAAAACATTAGTTGCCTATAATGCTGATGATATTTTAAATACTCGTTTTTTTACTGTTGCTTTCTCAGGTGAGGTAAGTGATTTGGGTGAATGGGCAAAATTACTAGATGATGCTATGAAGAAGGCTGGGCCAAAAGCGAGTATCGATGACAAGAATAAGGCATTGGCAGATGTTTTAAGAGGTAAGGCCAAGGATAGTGAGACTTCTGCAGAGATTGAGAAAACCATTCAAAATGGCTTTTGTGGTTTGACTCGTAAGCTCTAATAACTGCACTACTTTAGTGGTGTTTTTATAATATTGAATACTATTTCTTGGTATATATCTTGCTTAGATACTGAGTATGAAACTCAGATGCTCAAATTTAGGCTGCAATTCACCTAATATTATAAAAGATGGTCGTTATTTTAGACCATCAGACGGACAAACAATCCAACGTTATAAGTGCACAGAATGCAAAAAAAGGTTCTCTCGAGCCACCTTTAATCAGGCATATCGTCAAAACAAAAGAAAGGTCAATTATAAGTTATGGGAACTATTGTGCTCGGGGGTCTCACTCCGCAGAGCTGCTAGGCTTTTGCGAGTCCACCCAGTTACAGTTTCTCGCAAACTGAGATACTTAGGTGTTCAAAAGAGAAAAGAGCATGATCTTTTCCTCAAAAATCTAGGGCCTATTTATAATGTACAATTTGATGATTTATTAACTGTAGAGCATAGTAAATGTAAGCCTTTATCAATTACTTTAGTTGTGGAAAAAGCTTCAAGAAAAATACTTGGAGTTGAGGTATCCAAAATGCCAGCAACAGGAAGGCTTGCACATTTTGCTGTTCAAAAGTATGGAAAAAGAATTGATGAAAGAATGATTGGACTTGATAGGCTTTTTACTAGAATGCAAGAAGTGATAGCCCAAGATGGCGTTATAACATCAGATGAACATCCATTTTATCCAAATATCGTTAATAAGTATTTCCCATCTACACAACATATAAGAGTCAAGGGAGCGAGAGGAGCAATAACAGGACAAGGTGAATTGAAAAAATTGCAGTATGACCCACTTTTTTCTCTTAACCATACATGTGCGATGCTTAGAGCAAATATAAATCGTCTCTATCGACGCACCTGGTGCACAACAAAATCAGTGGAAAGACTAGAAGACCACCTTTACCTTTATATTGATTTTCACAATAAAAGATTAACTTAACATATAATTGAAAATTACTAAGGAAGAGTTAATCAAGATATTTTAACACCATTAAAGTAGGGCAGTTCTAGAAGATCATAGCTGGACGCTTACTTGCAAAAAACATCCGCGCCGATTGAAAATAAACCTCAAACCCATCCATACTCTTAGCATTTTCGAACTCTTTCATCATATTATATGAATAGGCCTTAAACGATTCTGATCGATACAGGCTGTCCAAGGACTGGCTGTTCCATAGTGTTTCGGCAACAGCTTTTTCCTCTATATTCTTAGGATTAAATATAAGCTCCTTGAAGGCCTCAGAGTTGCGAGTAATACCATTTTCCTTAAGATAGGACTTGATTTTACTAGAGAGCTTTAAACGGCTTGTAAGCTCTGTTTTGAACAGGTCTAATCGAAGACTATGTCCTTCAATATTTTGTATAGACTTGTTGTTTAGTAGGGTTTCATCCATCTTCTTGAATATACTCATAACAAAATCATAAGTATTATGCTGTGGTTTTATATCTGAAATTCCAGCTTTTGCGATTGTTTTATTTCGCAGAATTTCACTTAGTATGCCATCGTAAGAATGCATAAATCTTTTAATCATATACCCTTCAATCATATTCTCATAGAAGGCAACACGACGACTGGTCATTGGAAGACCTTGAAGGATAAACATATGAGGAACCTCACTTAGCTTCCATGGCAAATTCCTTAAAAACTGTAGATTCTCCATGTTTTTTAAAGCAAATTCTTCAAAGCTAACCCCTTTTGAGGCTGAAGACTGGGCAAGAGTAATGAGTTGTTCTAGTTTTAATTGAAACTCAATATTCTTCAAACTACTTTTATTAACTTTAAGATTAAGCTTCTTAGAAAGCTTTTTTACTTTGCTTGATATGCCCGTTGGTAAATTACTAATTTCTAATTCATTTTCTTGAATGCGCTTAGCTAGTCTTCTCTTATCACGAAGGAGTAAGTCATAAGATTTTCCAGATCGATATCGACTTAGTGTTTTTGTGAATTTTATTAAATCATTTTTCTGATGTGTTGCAAGGGTCTTTGCCATTGCATGATCAAGTTGTTTTTTTGTTGGTAATCCCTCTATTCTTTTAAGAGGAGAAAGAACGAAACCTTCATTGATACCTTTAGCATTTGTTTTTCTAATGAGAAGGTCTTTGATGGGTTGAGTAACAAACTTCTTAAATTCAGACTTCATACTAAGTAAACCCATAGTAGAAAGTTGTTCTTTAAGGTTTGTGGCTTCTGCTGCATGAACCATAACACCTTTAATAGACTTATAAGTAGGGTTTGATGCTCTTTTTATAATTGTCTCAAGTGTTATTTGAGCTGTGTTCAATGCTTTAGAGAAATAATTTATTAACGGTAGAGAAAGAACAATTTCTGCATACATAAACCATGGACCACGGTGAAATTGGTCAAGGTTTTTTTCATCTGTGTAGCCTATTGTTTGAAACTTTCTCATTGTTTCTTCATAGCCTTTTGAAATTTCATATTGTTCTTTTTCGTAATGAATTGTTCTTTCAGTAAAAAAGATTGTTGCAGCAAATGATACGGCCAGTGCAACAGGACAAATTGGTCCAGTGAGTGCACAGCCGGCCAATGAGTTCATAATAATAAGTGATGGAACAGTAGCTAGTCCTGTTTTAAGAGAGAGAACTTCTTCATTTGATAAAGACTGAATTTTTTCTGTAACTGCTTTTGGTATTTCTTGGATGCCAGCAAAATCATTGAAGCTTTTTTGAATACTGGCCGTTGAATGAAAGAGTTTTTTGTAGTTTTCGATATCATCGAATCCCATTTGACATAAATCATTTAATCTTTTTTGCAAATTCTTTTTGTAATCAAAGATAGAATTTCTTACAAGCTCTATATAAAGATGATATTTAGAATAATAATCGGCTTGTAAAAGATGTCTTTTGGGTGAGTAAGTATAATCAATTTTGTTATCATTGAAATACTTAAAGGCTAGATCTTGTTTCTCCAAGCTATCTTTTGTTTTAAATATCTCATATAGATCTTGGGCCGACTTTAGCATTGGATCATTATAGAGCTGTGCATTTCGTTGTTTATAGTCTGATTCATTTGTGACTTCATCAAAATTTAGAAAAATTTCTGATGCACCAGACAGTCTATCTTCTGTAAACAATGGTGTTTGAGAGATATGCTGTATTAGCTCATAGTAATTATAATACTTGTCTCTTGATGATCTTGAGTTGAAAAAATTATAATTGCTATTATTAACTGAGTATAGAATCGTATCCCAAATATACTTATTCTGCTTCTTGTTAAAGAGCTCGCTACCATAAAATGGTTTTAAATCTGTGTCTAGTTTAAATTTTTTGAGTAATTGATGATATCTTTTTTTCTCTAGTGAATTAAGTCTACTCATTATTATATAGTGACTTAATTTGATTTTCGCCCAAGGGTTTCCAGCATAATACTGTGACTCTAGGTAAAAATACTTACTTAGTTTTGTGTTTTTAATAAGTTGATTTTCTTCCAGGAAGTTCCATATTAGTTTTATATCAGGGTATGATTTTCTAATCTCTTCATTATAAGTAAGTACAGGAGGGGCGTGTGTTAAATCTGAGTTAGAGTAGTACTCAGCAAGAAGAGCTGTTAGTTTAGACAAATAGTCAATCATGAATTCCATTTGGCAAGTAGGTCCAGCGTCGCATCCTTTTGGGTAGTTTGTAAGTTTTACTTTTGTTTTTCTAAATAATAATTGAAAGAGTCTTTTAAAAACAAAACTTTTTTTCATATTGGGAAGCTTTTCTGAAAGCTCTGTAATAGATTCTGATAAGATCTTGAAAGCATATTGTTTATAGAAATTATTTGAGTAATAGGGAGGTAGCTCGAAATCAATAAATTCAGTCTCAAGTCTCTTTTTTGTATTGCTAGGCAATAGTTCTAAAATGTCAGTTGTATTATTCTTTTTTAATAATTGAACAACAGAGTTTGTATGCCCGATATATTCTGATTCATCTTGATTATTGCTATCTGTTTTTTTACTAGGCTGAAAAAGAGTTATTGATTCTAAAAACTTTAACGCTGTAGCGTCATCTATGAGTGGCTCTGGTGCCTTCAAATAAGTAGCAGATGTTCCTCCGACGACAGCTACATTTGCGTAATGATTCCATTTTTCTGGATCTATAGGTGTTTTCATTTGCTCAATTTTTGCTAGTAACGCTGGCTGTAATTCGTTATAGATAAATTCAAAATGTCTGTAATCATCAAATTTGGGTTGCTCATAATCTTTATATTGGGCCTCTAATGCAAACTTTGCACTTTCAACATCTAAAAATGGCATTGTTCCGCTCAGGTTTTCTTCTAAGTCTAGAAATGGAGTCTTGGTTAATGTATCAATGTTTTGCTCGACTAGTGACTGAAGACTTTGTATCTCTGTTTGTAATTTTTCATCTTCTGATAAATTAGAAAAGGCCAGTTCCTGAATACTTTCAAGAGGTGCAGTCAATATCCCATTGCTTGCTAAAACTTTGAGATAGTCCATATCTTTCCATTCTAAATTTTTATCTGGGATTATAGTGTAGGATTGAAAATCACCATTCTCTTGTCCTTGGCAACTATTTGGCATATTAACTTTGCCTTTAAGTCCGAGAATTCCATATGCATTTTCAATATTTTTCATGGTTGAAAGGATTCCGTACCATTTCAGACCTCTGGCATAATTTAGTGCAGACTTTCCTTTAAGAAGTAAAGTTATATCTAATACAAGTCTTCTTTCTTGGTCATAACCATAATGATAATTGTCACCATCTTCAATGAGTTTAAATGGCAAAATTGCACTTCCTAATCCTTCTACCAGATGAGTGAAAAGTATATTGCGTCCATTAACGACAACTCCATTATCAATTATATATTTTGGGAAAGAAAACAAGAGCTCATCATTTAACTCAAGAAAAGTTTTATTATCTATTTCAAAGTCCATTAGTTGTAAGCTTAATAGTCTCAAGGGTAGAAAAATTTCTTGAATATAGATTTCTAGTAAAACTGCTTTATGAGCTGCTCTTAAGGACTTAGCATTTTTAACTAATAAAGAAACTTTGTTTTTAAGCCCCATTGCTTTTTTGTAAACATGAGTTAGCTCTTGTGCCTCTGGCTCTAGACTTTCAAGAAGATTATCATGGTTTTGAGTTAGATCAAAAAAGCCTTCTTTAAATTTTTCATGTTTACTTAAGACTCGAGCAATAAGACTTGCTTTGTTTTCAAGACTTCCTATTGATATGGCGTTAAAGCTTTTAAGGTCTTTTGCAACCATCTTCGCCATAAGTGGAAGCTCATCAACACTGTATTTTGAAAGCTGATCTTTTGTAGAGGTCGTTGACGCTGGGTTACGTGCACCAGGCATTGGCCCAGGAACAAGGGCATAAAGCTGTGTAGCACCCATAGAGTAGATGCAAAGTATGGCCATAAATTTTTTGAACAACTTGCTCATTACTCTATTTCCAACTGTCTAAAGTTTAGACAGGACCATAATCTAAAACCCGCTGTAGTGGATTTAGGTCCTATTTATGTAATTTCTATGTTTTATAGAGCAATAACAGTGCCAAAACCTAGTCTAGGCTAATGAGCAAATGATCTTCTTGAAGGGTTATTTTATCTGATTCTAGGTCTTTGAGTAGATCTAATACTTCACCTTTAACAGAGACAAATAAGACTTTTGCACTTTTAATATGAAGGTCCACTACTGACTCACTTCGAGTTAAACTTCCTTTGATCTTAAGCACCATTCCAATGTCTAACTTTAGTAAGAAATCACTTTCATCGATTTTTAAAAAGATATTTGTAATTTCATCAATTTCAAACCGAGTTGAATTTCTAACAAAGCTTGAAGCTTCATTAGGAAGGTCAACTCTGGCCACCTGTAGCACTCCATAGTTAATACAACTATCGATAATATTAACAACAGGATCTTCAGAGTTTGAGCTGTCGTTCCAGCACTCTATATCAACCTCTTCAACTATTGTTGTCTCATCATCACTTAATTCAAGATAGGTAAGGTTTAGTGTACTTTCTTGATCGCCTATATCAAAATTCAAAGGACCTAGGACGAGTCGATTCTTCTCAGCAAAAAAATCTTTGATTTCATCTTTGAAACTAAATGACATTGTAGGAGTTTTAAGATGAAGTGTTTCATCTTTTAACTCTAAATCTGCAATTAGATTTTCTTGAACAAAACCGAGATCATCGGTTTCTATTGATAGCAAATCTGCTATAATAATACCTGAGGGATTATTATAATTTGCTTCCAGGTTAGAAGCGACGAGGCTAAAACTATGTCCATGGATGGTATAGAATACAGCAAATGTATAGATGATAAGTTTTGTCATTTGTCCCTCTCTTATCCTTGTAATCGGCAATTTTTTACTAAACATTTATGTTTTTCAGATCTTGAAAACTTCTGGGTACTTAGCTCCGATAAGCTAGTAGAGAACAATGATTGCCCGGAGGATAATATGAGATCTGACTATAAATTTGAGAAGGTACTTGATCATTTAGCTCTCATTCTAAACTCTGATGATATTGATACGGACTTACATAAATTAGTAACAATTGAGATGACGACCAACCCTGATGCCATTGATATGGACTATGGGGAGCTGATGCATATTATCGTGCTTAAGCTTATTGATTTTTACAAAGATCAAGACCTTGAAAGACTATGGCTCGATTATCTCAGAGAAGGCGGGGGGAGCAGCGATCAAGCTGCCTAATATTTTATGGGAATAGCTAAAAAAGTAAAAACTCAAAGAAGCTACAAAAGTTTCGATTTGATCAATGGTGAACATCCTTTAAAAACTCAAGCACCTGGATCATATATTGAATACAACGCTAGAACACGAGCAGGTGGAAAGCTTGTTTTTTTCAATTTCAATTTAGCAAAAGAAATGGGTTTAATTCCCAAAACTCATCCTAATGAAATGAATGAAGAACTCAGTCAAAAGATTATTGATACTTTTGGCATTATAATAATCAATGAATATGACATCATTCACAAAACACCAATTGATCCAGCGACAGTAAAAGAAAATTCATATATGGCCACTAGATATCTACAACTGCAACATCCTGGCAAAACAGGAAAGACAAGTGGTGATGGAAGGAGCATTTGGAATGGTTTTTTTGAAGGTAAAAATGCTCTATGGGATATCACAAGTTGTGGCACTGGAGCTACAAAGCTAAGCCCAGCAACTGCTCATAATAATATTTATTATCAATCAGGTGATCCTAGTATCTCTTATGGATGTGGTTATGCTGAGCTTTTAGATGGTATGAGTGCAGCTATCATGAGCGAAGTTTTTAATAATAATGGATTTAATACTGAAAGAACTCTCTGTGTCTTAGAGTTTGAAAAAGGCTATGCAATAAATGTACGTGCTGGGAAAAATTTATTAAGACCTAGTCACTTTTTTAACTATCTAAAACAAGATGATATTGAAGGCCTACATCAAATAACTGAATACTATATTCAAAGAGAAAAGTTAAACGGTACCTGGAAACCAGGCAAAGCTCATGATTTTGATTTTCTCTTGGAGCAAATGACTGATACTTTTTCTTATATCTCAGCACTATTCGAGTCTGAGTATATTTTCTGTTGGTTGGATTGGGATGGGGATAATGTCTTAATGGACGGTGGTATTATTGATTATGGCTCAGTTCGACAGTTTGGACTTTATCATCATGAATATCGTTATGACGATGTTGAGAGGATGTCTACAAATCTGACTGAACAAAAATATAAGGCCAGGTATACAGTTCAAACATTTGCTCAGATGGTTAATTATCTTAAAACGGGTAAAAAGAAAAATATTAAAACATTCTCTAATCATAAATGTCTTAAAACATTTGATCGTAAATTTCAAGAATACAAAGTTGATTTAACTCTGCAAAAAGTTGGGTTTGATCAAGAACAAAGAGAATTTTTGATATCTAAAAAGAAATCTCTTGTAGAAAAATTTCTAAAATCATATTTCTATTTTGAATCATTTGTGTCAACACAAGGCAAAATTGATGTTGAAGATGGTATAAATCAAAATGCTGTGTTTTCGATGAGAGATTTACTAAGGGTCTATCCAAGCATTGTTCTTGATTCTGATCAGGTACTTGAGTATCAAGACTTCATAGATCTCTTTAGGTCTGGTTATGCTCTTCAGGAAGATTTATTACCTACAAGAACAAAAAAAATGCATGCTAGTAATTTTCAAAAGACATATCGATCACTTGTGAAATTTTGCGCTAATAAACAAAAAAGAGATTATGAAGTCTTTTTGAAAGTTATAGCTCAAAGAGCAAAACGTTATAATAAATATGCCCGTATTACAGGTGATTCTATTATAAATATTACAAATGCATTTCTTAAAAAAAGAAAGAAAGTGTCTCTCGCTCAATTGTATGATTTAGTCACGAAATTTATTGAAGACCAGTCAATTTCGGGCAAATTTAATATCAACGAATTGAAAGGTCGAAACGAACAAGAGCGTTTTTTGCGCAGAATTTATGAAATAGTTGTTGATTTCAGAGAGGGAATTTAAGATATATGAAGCTCGTCCTTTATAGTGGGGGAGATATTGAGGATAACGAGGAGCTTGATCTTCATATTCTAAGGCTAATTGGAAAGAGAAATCCTAGTTTTACCTTTATCCCGTCAAGCTTTGAAGAGTCCCATTATTACTTTGAAGATTTTGTTAAAAGCTTTTCTCAATATGGAGTTAATGATTTCTTTTTATTTCCTATTGATGTTCCCTTTAATACAAACCTTGTAAAAAAAGCATTCTCAAGAGATCTTGTTTTTCTTTCTGGTGGAAATACCTATTACTTTCTTAAAAATCTTAAAAATAAGCATATTTGGCAAGGTCTAAACCAATTTGTTAAAAGAGGTGGTGTTCTTGCAGGTATGTCAGCAGGAAGCATTGTGATGACACCTCAAATTCATACTGCCTCTTTTCCTGATTTTGATAAAGATGACAATGAAGTAAAACTTAAAAACTTTAAGGCCTTAGACTTAACAAACTTTGAATTCTTTCCTCATTTTCTTAACTCTAAGAGATATATTGAGGCGTTAAGAGATTACTCTTGGGATTGCCCTAGACCTATTTATGCTTTTCCAGACGGTGCTGGACTGGTTATTGAAGATGAAAGTTTAAGCTTTGTAGGAAGGTGCTGGTGCTTTTTTAGAGGGGAAAGATTTCTTGTTTATTAATCTTTGCAAGAATTTATTGTCAACTTTAATATATATTTCCTATTTTTAAAAACTTCTAGATATTTAGGCTCTGGATTTGGTAAATCTCTAAACTGAGATGATAATCAGTTATTATGAGTGCTCAATTTAAATCATTGTTTTCATCAAATCCTATTGATAGAGAGATCTTTCTAACAAGGTCACAGAATTTAAGTATACATTGGGCCGATTGGGATATTTACTGTGAATACATTCGTTCAATGAGAGGGCGTGAGAGTGTAAAGAGTAAGCTGTCTAATATTAAAGAATTTAAATCATTTGTTCATAGACAATATATTTGGGCCACAAGAAATGGGCAGACAAAAAAGATTCCTCTTTCAGAGCTTTATACAATAGCACTTATAAAAAAAGACTGGAAAGTATTCTCAGATCCGAGTAATGAGCTTATGGTGAGTTTGTCTGAAAAACACGGACCTTTTATGCCAGTAAAAGATCTAACATGGTTTAGAAGTGATACTTATAAGATCTATCTTTACGATAAGATTCTTACAGGTCATATGATTCCTAGGCGTTTTAGACTGAAGACCTGTTTTCCTATTGATATTAATATAGAAGACAATTCTCAATTAAAATTAAAAATTAAGCAATTAACCCATGAAGGTTTTTTAATTGAGATTCAAAACCTTCATAAGTATTTCGAGCTAAAAAATGCTACTTCATCTAAAGATAGTTTGGTTATAAAGTTTAATTATGAATTTTTTAAGGATCTCTCCAGACATTCTTTAAAGACTATTCTCGCTCGTTTTGAAAATCTTGATATTCTCTCAGCAAATATTAATGCAAGAGGGGAATACTTTAGGATTCGATCTAGTTCCGTTAATATACTTGAATCTGATTTCTCTAGAGATAAGTATTTTGCTTTTATCCCCTATAAAGCTTTTAATCAAGTAAGACTATCTCTATCGGTAGAGAAAACGATGAAGGGGCTTCTTGAGCAAATAGAAGGTGAGCTCGAAAAAGATTTAAAATTTATAGCTTAATATCTAAAATGATTGGGCAATGATCACTACCTAGGACTTCTGCTTGATGGTAACAATCTTTTATCTTATTTTTTATATCATCTGATATAAAAAAATAATCTATTCTCCAACCAATATTTCGTTCTCTACAATTACTTCTATAAGTCCACCAAGTATAGAGTCCTTCTTGGTTTGGAGCTTTAAAACGTAAGCAGTCTGTATACCCAGCCTCTATAAGCTCATCAATAAACTCTCTTTCATGTAACAAAAAACCCGTAGTGTTTTTATTGGCCTTTGGGTTGGCCAAGTCTATTGCTTTATGAGCAGTGTTAAAGTCTCCACATAAAACTATTGGCTTTTCTTGATTTATCTTCTGAGCAATATTTTTTATTTCATGAGAGTATTCTAATTTAAAATCAACTCTTCCATGATCCCGTTGACCATTAGGGTAGTATCCATTAATAAGACAAAATTTTGGTGTTTCAAGGATAAGGGTTCTTCCTTCACTATCAAACTTTTTAATATTAATTTTATCTTTAATATTAAAATCTTTAATATTATTTTTTATATAGAGCGCAACTCCTGAGTATCCTTTTTTTTCAGCAACAGCAAAATAACTTTTATAACCTGTTATATTTAATTGCTCTTCACTTAATTGTTCAGGCCATGATTTTGTTTCTTGAAGGGCAATAATATCAGGTGAATTTTTCTCTACCCATTCTCTGAAACCCTTATTCCAGCAGGCCCTCAAACCATTGACATTCCACGACGCAAGCTTCATCAAATTTTTCCTCATGTTCCATTTAGTTCAAAGTCATAATATATTTTCTTAAGAATAATTGAAAAGCTAAATATAGCTATGAATAATCCGATTAGGGTTTATTCGAGTACTACAACTCAACAATCAATCTACTGGGGGACCTATGCGCTGTTTCGACAACATTGCTAAATTAATTCGTACTAAAAGGATTAACCATCCTAAAGGGTACTCACAATCTGAGCTATCACACCTGTTAGGTTATAAAAATGGTCAGTTTATTTCAAATGTTGAAAGGGCCTTATGTAATATCCCCTTAAAGATGATCAGACGCGTTTCAGAGGTTCTAGATATTGAGCCTGATGAGATCAAGGGATCAATACTTAAAGATCAAGAGGCGACCTTAGATAGCTATCTGGCAATTGATAGTGTAAGTGAAAAGCTTAATGGAGCTTCAAATAAAGAAGAAGAGACAACAGAGCAATCTAATTTAACCCCGTTTCATATGAGCAGCGCTAGTTAAGAAATTACCCGAGTATTAAATGATAGAGAGGAGTCTTCTAGACTCCTTTTTTTATAGGCCTTTGTACTTCTTATAATCATCGATGGATCCCTTAGACTCTTCTGCATCATCTAAAAATTTATCACGACGAATTTGAGATTCTAACATCATAGGATCATCGAATGGCCCCTCAGGAGGAGATTCCGCATCTGCGTTATGATTCTCACTATAAACTGAATCAAGCTTATAAGGTTTATATTTACTTTTAGCGATCAAATCTTTTTCTTGCTCAGTAAGTTTACTCTCAAACTCTCTTAGCTCATCTCCTGCTTTCCAGAAAGCTAACTCTAGTTTACGTCGTTTATAATCATCTACCCGATGAAATTGCTCAAAGAAAGACTTTCTAGCCTCATCATGGGTTCTAATCATAAACTCATATTTTCTTAAAAACTTTTCTTCAGGAGAAAGTGGTTTTTTATTTTGAAACTTTTTATTACCACGTCGGTATCGATTATTTGATCTGGCCTTTGAGTTATTATTATTTCTTCGGCGATTGTTATTGGGCCTTTTGTCTCCAGGTTTTTGAGTTTGAGAACTTTGTCCCTGAGCTTGGCCTTGTGATTGGTTTGGTCTTCTATTTCTTTGATCAGAGCTTCCTTGACCACCTTCTTTAGGAGGTCTTTCACCTTGACGTTTTTTGTTATGATTTCGTCTATTGGATGGACGTCTTCTCGAATTTCCCGAGTGAGGGTTGTTTTTTTGATCAGTGTTTTTATCTGATTTCTTATCGTCTTGTGTCATATACTACTTTTGTCACCATAAAATTTATTATCAAGTATCTTTTCTCTATCATAATAGTCATTAACTGCACACATTTGCTCTGAAAGATCTTCACCTACATAATCATTCCAGCTAACACTATTTTCATCATAGAATCCTTTAATTTCTCTATCTTTACAGAGCTTTAGGATCTTTTTCTTCGTCTTGCGATCAAGTTTTTCAATCTGAGAAAGGCTCGCAAAACAAAGAAGATCTCTTTCAACTTCAATATTTTTTGAGCTTTCTATTTCTTGTACGTAGAGTTTTTTGAAAAGCTCAAAATATTCTGAATAAGTTTGAAAAAGTTTATTTTGTTGGATTTGAATATCATCTCTTACTTTGGATAGTGCTGGAGAACCAGGGTGACTATTTTTAAGTGCTTCTAGAATATCCCCTTGAGAAAGCAGGATAATATCTTCAAAATTATCATCAAACTCACCATTTTCTAGTTTGGCCTGAAGGTCGTATTTAACCATATTTCTGATTTTGCTAAAAAAGAATTCACTTTGTCTTTGATCTAGCTTTAGTATCTTAATTCCACAACGAATAACAAAGGGAGCTTTTTCTTTTTCTGTAAGTTCTGATTTATCTTTTGCTAGAAGTTCGTTGGCACTTATTCCGAATCTTAGATCAGTACTCCCTGTATCCTCATCTGGGGAGCAGTCCTTATCTTTCGAATTACATTCTTTAGGGTCGTCTGAGCTGTCAGGGATAATGCATACTTCTGGTATATAGAGGTCTGCATCTTTTTCAAATGATTTAGTCATCTGAATCATCTCATTTGAAAGTGTGTATGTTTCTTCAACATCAACTGCTTGGATCCAATAATGATTGATAAGGTCATCACTATCATGTGTTGAGCTATCAAAAATTTCAGCTTGTTCCAATAGGTAAGCTTTAATTTCAGCTGCGATAGATTTTACTTTTGAAAGAGTTTTATAGGCTGTGTATGTACTGCCGGTTTGAGTAAAACTATCGACTATATCCGCTAAAGGGTCATCAGAATTAGTTAATTGTCTGGCTATCTCAAGACGGTTTAGTTCACTGTTAATAATGTCTTTAGTATTAGCAAGCATCGTTCTATAAACATTTCTGTCAATATTTACCCCTTTAAACTCTAAATATTTTACTAGGCTTGTACATTCATTATCTCCTGCACAGTTGGGAACACTCCGCAGTTCTTTATTATGCAAAGTATATACTAATGCTTGTGCTGTATAACCAGCTTCAGAAAAGGGGTTTGGGTAATTAAAACCAGTGCTTCCATGAGTGTTAATCATCTCATTAGCAAAACGAGATACAATTGTAGAATAGAAACTTTTAAGTTCAGCTTGACCAACCCCTGCAGAGAACTTCTCTTCTATTTGAGGTGTTTTTTCATACTCTTCTTGTGAGATATCACGTTCAGCATCTTGAACAAATTGTATTTGAGCAATAGGTTTTTCTCTATCAAATAGGTTCCCATCAGTTGTAAAAACGCCACCGGCATATAGTTTTAAAAGCCAGTTTTTAAGTGAGTAATCCATATGACTAGTAACGATATTAAGTCCCTCTAGTCGGCTACTTTCCTGGGCTGCTGTTTTATAGACTTCGATTAGTTCTAAGGCGTCACTATTTTCACAATATTGAGAAGTAAATGCTTCTGTTACACATCTAAGAGCAACGGAGAGGTTAACATCGTCAATCTCTTTAAGTTTACTAGAAATCTTATGTTGGTTTATAAAACTTGAAAAACCATTGATTAGTGAACCACCAGCTGCAAGAGCAACAGCAGAGCCAGGAGCAAGAAAAGCTGAGCCAATTTGAAGTGCATTACCTACAAAGCTTGTTAGTTTAGCTGAGCTACTATTATAGCATTGTGGAGAGTTAGCAGCTGACTGCAAAAAGTTTTGAATACTATTAACCACATAATAAGCTTTCTCTCCATTTGAGTTTTTATAATTTTCATAAAAACTAACATCATTGTTATATGAGACAAGGTCTTTTTTTGCTGTAATAATTTGTTCAGCCAAGTAAGGAGATTGATCAGCAAAGCTTGGGTCAACTAGAAGCTGGTTATAGAGGCTTATGTTTTTTTCTGCTTTAATTTTTTCATTTTTAGTCTGTCTGTATATTTCATAATTAGCAAGATCATTACTAATTTGAGCAAGATGATTGATTTCACCGTAAAGATCTTTACACGCAGGATCTTCTTTGATGGTTTTATAAGCAAGTTGTAATCTTTGATTAAGTTGATAAACATTGCTCATGCTTGAATTAAAAGTATTAGGACATTTAAATTGAAATGTATCGAGTAATGTACTTGCAACCTGAGCGTGTAGTGTTGTTGCAAAAATTAAAAAGAAAATGATTGGCTTCATACTTGTCCTATTTGGTTTTAACTCAATAAGTGTACTGAGACTAATTATTGACGTCAATTTTACGAAGAGTTTATTAGACTAAAACACGGACGTAGGTTAGAGTAAGATGATTTCATTTATAGACAAATTCAATAAACTTAAAGGAGTTACTCATGGCAAATAAAAGAGTAAAAGTTGCTATCACAGGTGCGGCTGGTCAAATTGGTTATGCACTACTTTTTAGAATCGCGTCAGGGCAAATGTTTGGAACAGACACGGAAGTTGAACTACAGCTTTTAGAGCTTGAAGCAGCACTTCCTGCTCTTAACGGCGTTGCTATGGAATTAGATGATTGTGCTTTTCCACTTTTGAAAAATATTGTGTGCACTAGTGACTTGAATACTGCTATGAAAGATATTAACTGGGCCCTACTTGTTGGAGCTGTTCCAAGAAAAGACGGAATGGAAAGAGCAGATCTTTTACAAGTAAATGGCGGTATTTTTGGGCCACAAGGAAAGGCCATTAATGATAATGCTGCAAGTGATGTGCGAACCTTAGTTGTTGGTAATCCTTGTAATACAAACTCTCTTATTGCTATGCATTCAGCACCTGACGTACCTAATGATCGGTTTTATGCCATGACAATGTTAGATGAAAACAGGGCAAAAACTCAATTAGCTAAAAAAGCTGGTGTTGATGTAACAGCAGTAACTAATATGACTATTTGGGGAAATCACTCAGCAACCCAATGGCCTGATTTTTATAATGCAAAAATTAATGGCAAATCTGCTCATGATATTATTAATGATGAAGCTTGGCTTAAGTCTGAGTTTGTTGAAACTGTTCAAAAAAGAGGAGCAGCCATCATTAAAGCAAGGGGGGCATCATCAGCAGCAAGTGCAGCTAATGCAGTTGTTGATAATGTTTATAATCTCACTCATGATACGGCCGCTGGGGATACTTTTAGTGTTTGTAAATGTTCAAACGGTGAATACGGTGTAGATGAAGGATTGATTTTTTCTTTTCCATGTCGCACTGAAGGTGGAAAATTAAAAGTTGTCGAAGGTGTTGAGCAAAATGCTTATGGTGCGGAAAAGTTTAAGCTTACTTTAGATGAACTTAAATCTGAAAGAGACACTGTTAAAGCAAAAGGTTTAATTTAGATTTTTACGGATTAGATAAAAGTAAAAGGGCAGAATAAACTCTGCCCTTTTTTTATGAATTATTGAATTTTTAGTTCAGATGAAATTTTATCAATTGCTTCAATTTGAGCATCTAGGTAAGTGTCGTTATTTTTAATAACTGTATCTTCCATAAGGTTAAAGCCTAAAAGCATATTTTGAAAATAATTGTCTACTAGATCTTTAAAAAGTTCTATATAAAGAGTTGCTAATGCTTGTTCAATTTCTTTTTTCTCGGCCATTGTCATAATAGCGATTAATTTATCCATTGAGCTAACTTCATCAATATTTACTTCAGATTGATTTAGTAATGTAATTGCTTCTTCAAGTGTCATTGGGATTTCTTGTTCATCTATAATTGCTTGCATTTGTTCATCTATAGATTCAATCTTTGTTTTAAGATCATAATCTTTTTCACTACATTTCTTGGTCTGCTTTTCACATAATTTAGTCATAAGAGTATAAGACTCAGTATCACCACTAATTTTAAAAGTTCTTGTATTAGACTCAATGGTTAGAGCAAAAGCACTAGAAAGACTAAGAACTGCACATAGAATAATTTTTTTCATTATTTTCCTCATTGTTATAAAAGATAAATTTATTGGAGGAGGTTATCACTAGGCCTAAATTGATCAAGATCTATTGTAGAATTTTCAGATCTCTCTATTGCTATTTAAATCGAGTACAAGGTCATTTTTGCTAAGACTATTGCGAAAAGGTTTGGAGTAGTGATGATAGGCTGATCTAAAAAGCTCTGCGTATTCTCTGGCCTGTTGCTTAGTCATTGTTTTCTCTGCCTCTACTCGCCAATTAACGATAGTATCAATATCTGGTGCATTTAAAGAGATCCAATAATCGATGAATTCATACCAAAGTTTGTAAGGAGCTAAGAGTTTATCAACTATAGCAAGATGTTGATCTTTTAAGTTCTCTATTGGTTTAAAACCTAACATCCAGCCTTCAAGTATTACTATATCTACAGGCTGATTGAGAGTTTCAAAGTTTGTTCGATCTCCAAGTCCATTGAAAAGAGATTTATTATATAAAGGAATTTGAATTGGATAGCTTTGATGTTTAAAGGATTTAAGGGTCTGAACTCCCAGGGCAATATCATGTGTGCCTGGGTAACCTCTGTATTTAAGGTATGGATTATTTTTATATTGTGCAGATAGTTTTTCTTGATCAGATTTTTTAAGGTAAAAATCATCAATCGAAATAGAAAAGAGGCTAAAAGAGGTTTTTAGTTTTTTAGATATTGTTGTTTTACCACAACCTTGTGGGCCGTTAAGTCCAATAATAAGGGGACGGTTGGAACTATTATTTAATTTAGTTTGTAACCAAAGAATTAATTCCCTTTCAAGATTGCTCATAAGAGATTTTAACATAGAAAAGGCCCCTCTAAAGGGGCCGCCATCTGAGAGAGAGAAATAAGTAGCCTTAGTGGCTACTTAAACATTACTTCCTTGTCTTAAGGCAAAATTTTGTTCTTGTTCTTTTTTCTTAACCTCGCGCCAGTCTTTTTCAAGACTTTTATTAATGGTTGAGCAACCAATAAGTGAGAATAGAATAAATAGGTTAAGTAGAACTGAAACATTCTTTGGCATCACAAAACCTCCTTGTTTTGTAGCTTGTCTCTGTCTATATGTAATGCGAACGACATGCCAACTCTAATTGATCTAGAATGGTCTATATAGAGGTTTCTTGACACTTTACTCAGGTATTACTGACACCAAGATGGGGTCATTTAAATTTGTGATTGATAAACTTGCTTAGTCTAGTAAGGAATTGATCATAATAAATTTCTTGTGGAAAATCTTCATCAAAAAAAGTTATATTCTTTCCAAAGTGAATATTAGTGAGTTGATCAAAGTCAATAATCTTTAGCTCATGCTTGCTGGCCTTGGCCCTAATAATATTATTGAGTATATGACTAGATTTTTTAGGGTAACAATCAAAACTATTTGCGAGCTCGAAATAATGTCGTGATTTTTTAAAATCTCCAAAAAGGTAATAACTTCTTCCAAGTAGATAATAAAACCTTGAGTTCCCAAAGACTTTACCTTCAAGTTCTTTAAGCTCTTTGAGCGGTGATTTATAGTCACCTTCTAGCAATTGCTTTGCAATAATAGTCATTTTCCTATCAAGTTGATTTGTGGTTGAGTTTTGACAAACTTGAATTGGTAGATTTTCTAAATTGATAGGAGCAGTGGAGAGTACTAGCTCAATATTATTATCAAAGCAATACTCAATAAGCTCCTCTAGTTCAACTTCAAAAAGTTTATACTTAAGTTCAAGAATCATCTGTTGGTCTTTAGCAGAGTCAGCCTTGGGTTCAGTATAAATATTCTTTGTCAGCTTAACCTTTTTCACAGATGAATAAACTATTTTTGAAAGCCATGGCATAATTTCTAAAACTGTCTTTGTAAGAGGTTTTTTAAAGAATTCAAAATTTTTCTGAATATTGTCATATGAGCTGAGATCAAATTTTCTCTCTAGAAACTCTTCAGTCGCTCCACTATAAAAAACCATCTCGGGTTTTGTTTTTAAGTTTTTAAGTTTTTTGATATTTCTGTGAAGTCCTTGTTTTTTTGCTGATAGATTTATAATGGGTAATGTAACTAGTTCTGGCTCAAGTTTAAGTCTTAGGGGTTTTTCATAATTATCTAAATGTAGCCCTAGCTTATCCCCAAGAATAACCAAAGAGCGAGATTTGGCCTTGGGTAACCCCCAATCAATGTCTGAGGAAAAATAATAGGGAAAGGGAGATTTTGTGCTTGGGACGAGAAAACTCAACACAAGTAATATCAGTAAGATAGAAGCTAGAATTTTAGTATAGAGGCTCTTCAAATCTAGTCCTTTAGAATAACTTTGCTGAGCGCATTATTTTTGTTAAGTATAGGTTTTATTATAGGACGCAAATGAAGAACACTCCAGAGCTTTTAATTCCGGCCGGATCTCTTGAAAAACTTAAGGTTGCCTGTCTTTATGGTGCAGATGCAGTTTATTTAGGAGGACAGAAGTTTGGTCTTCGAGCTGCAAGTGATAATTTTACAGAGTCAGAGCTTAGAGAAGGGCTTGAGTTTGCTCATAATCATAATGTTTTAGTACATGTTGTTCTCAATAGTTTCTTACATGACAAAGATATTGATGAGCTTGCTGTTTTTTTAAAGTTTTTAGACTCAATAAAAGTAGATGCTTTAATTATAAGTGATTTAGGTGTTATAAAAACTGCCCAAAAATACACAAGTATTCCTATACATCTTTCAACTCAGGCAAGTTGTTTAAATATTGCTTCTGCAAAATTATGGAAACAAATAGGTGTTAAAAGAGTGATTCTTGGTAGAGAGGCTTCGTTGAGAGATGGGGCGATGATTAAAGAGGCTACCGGACTAGAAGTAGAGATGTTTATTCATGGATCAATGTGTATGGCCTACTCAGGAAATTGCACAATTTCAAATTATACAGCAGGTAGGGATAGCAATCGTGGTGGTTGTGCTCATAGTTGTCGTTTTGAGTATTCCATGGATCTAAGTAAAATTGATACAAGCTTAGCTGACAATAAGAAAACTTTTTTTATGAGCTCAAAAGATCTTATGGGTCTTTCTGTTATTGATGATTATATTAGGGCCGGTATAGATTCAGTAAAAATTGAGGGAAGAATGAAAAGCTCTCTCTATGCAGCAAGTGTCGCTAAAGTTTATAGAGAGGCCATCGACTCTTATAGAGACAATAAACAATTAGATAAGAATCAAGTAAGCTGGTGGGAAGCCGAACTTCAAAAAATGGGACATCGTGATCAAAGTCTTGCAAGTTTAAAAACACCAGCAGGTGCTGATACAATTTTCGACTCTCGTGATGAGAAAAAAAATGATTATAAAGTAGCAGGTCTCATTGTTGATACCACAAAAGATAAAATGATTGTTGATGTACGATTTCACTTTGGGCCACAAACCTTATTAGAGCTCTTACCATTGAAAGGGGCTCCTATTGAATTCAAGGCCAAAAGTATTACCAATCTCAAAGGTGAGTTGATTGAAAAAACCAAACCATCAACTTGGGTTAGCTTGCCCTTGATCAAAGGTGCTCAGAAATTTAGTCTTATTCGACAGAGGCTAGTTTAGTGAAGTTAATAACAGCTTTTGATAATATTAATCAATTAAATTTTTTTGAAAATATCAAAACAGATATCATCTTACGTCCTAGGTCTCTTAGTAGAAGAGGAAATTTAAATAAAAAAGAACTTGAAATTGCAGCTAAAGGTTTTAGAAAACAAAATAAAAAAGTAATCCTTGAATGGGATATTTTAATGGTTGAGTCTGTTTTTAAAATTAAAACGGACTTTTTTGATTCATTGGATCTATCCTTATTTGATGCTGTTAGAGTGCAAGATCCTGGTGCTCTTTATCATGTGCTAAATTCTACTAATATAAATATTCAGCTTATCACTGAAACCGGTAATCATAATATTAAAGGTTTAAAAGGATGGAGAGATCTTGTAGGGCAAAGATTAGATTGCTTAATTGTTTCATCTGAACTTAATTATAAAACATTACTATCATATAAAGAGAACTTAGATTGCCCTCTAGAGGTACTTGCTTTTGGTCCATTACTTCTTTTTTATACGCCTCGCAGCTTAGTTTCTCCTCATCTTAGTAATATTAATCAACAAGAAAAAATAGTTAATGTTACAAGTGAGGAAAGCCCACATAAAGGATTTGAAGTAGTAGAGAATATTCACGGAACATTTATGTATTATCCAAAAGACTTATGTTTAATAGATAAAACTACTGAGCTGAATGAGCTAGATATTAATTACAGAATAGAGTTATCTAATAGACCAATCGAGTTTTTAGAAACAATTATTAATCTTTTTAATAATTATTCACAACCTGAGTATCAAAACTTTAAAGAGAATTATAATAGGCCTATTATTAGAGGTTTTTTTGGGGCCAATAAAACGGATGTTCTTTTTACAAAGCTTAAAAATCATAGGTTAAATAGAGTTGATAAAACTCATATTGGTAAGATTAAAGCAGTAGAGAGAAATAGTTATTTGATATTAGGCTTAGAAGGTGAGCAGGACCTAGAAATTAACCAAGAAATTGAAATTCTTACTCCCGAAGGTAAAATTATTAATCATATTGTTCATTCAATGAGTGATATTGAAAATAATCCATTAGAAAAAGTCGCTAAAACAAATATTCTTCTTCCTTATATTAAGGGAGTTGTTCCTCAGTCAGTAGTTCGATTTACTTAAAGAGTACTTTCAATAAGCTTAGTGAGTGTTGGCCCATGAATTTGAATAACACTTGGTCTTGGTTTATCACCTTTTTTAGGAAAATCACTTGTTGGTCTATTAAAATCCTTTGTCATTTCACCTGGATGCTGAACTGAAAGAAAAAGTATATCTTCATTAGGATCAAAACATGGGCCAGTGAACTCTGCATCAATAGGTGCTGATGCAACCCTTATAACTTTTCCTGCATGAGTCCCTTGTGTTGGCACATAAAAAAGAGCATTATTCCCAAACTTTCTATAAGGGCCTAAATTCATAAACTCTGTTGAGATATCATTGGTAAACCAAATATTACCATTTCGATCAAAAACTAAATTATCTGGACAACAAAAACCAGTTTCTCTACCACCAACAATAAAATCTTGGGCCTTAAAACTTTGAGAACTATGGTCATTATTTGCATAAGTGATTTTTAATATCTTTCCGTAGAGCCTAAGTTTTTTTGTATTTTTAGTAAGGCATAAATAAACATCCCCAGTCTTTGGATGAATTTCAATATCTTCGGGGCGATCTAGTGGAGTTGCACCTAAGATTTCACCTGCCTCTCTACAATGCATAAGAACATCTAGTTGGTCTTTAAAGCGACGTGCTAGTTTTTTTTGCTTTTTAATATCAAGAGAAATCCATTTTCCTCGTCTCGTATCAGCTACAAAGAGTTCACCTTTTTCTAAAGAACCAGGTTTGTCTGAAATAAATTTATAAAGATATTCATTACTTTTATCATCACCGCTGTAGACTACAACTCTTCCATCTGGGAGCTTATAACAAGTTGCAGATTCGTGAGCAAAACGTCCTAGACTTGTGAGCTTTTTTGCTTCACCAGTAAGTGGATTAATCTCTACAACCCAACCATAATGATAAGGGCTATTATTATAGTATTTCTCCCAGCCATGATCTGAGTCTGTTTTCTTTCCATTTTTTTTAATATCTCCATAGCAATTATCAAAGTTTTCCTCACAGGAGAGAAATGTTCCCCATGGAGTTACTCCTCCTGCACAATTAGCAAGGGTTCCTTCGGCAATTGTTTTTCCTGCAATAGGGCGATCTGAGATTATTGGAATAGGTGTTTCACCTGTAATTCTTTTGTTAAATTTTGAGTTAATCTTTTTTTCCCAAAGCCCATTCTTCTTTTCGATATGAAGGATGCTTCCACCAACATTATATCTTTCTTTATCCACCTGAGACTTTGTTTTAATACCCTTTGTGTAACCACTTACAAAAAATGGGTTTGCGTATTCGTGGTTAACCCACATGAGTAATTCGTTTTCGTTGAGACTAACTGTGGCTATATAGTCATTATTAAAGCCAAAAGTATCCCCGGCTTCATTTATTTTATCTTCCCAGCTTGCAAGTAAGTCATAACTCATTCCTGGCATTAAATTAACGCCGTCTTTAGTCATTGGAGATAGGCCAATACTACGAGTCGGAAATTTAGAGATGACAGAGCCTGCTGTTGCTGCCTGCATACTAAGAGCGGCCATACCACCCATGAATTTAATGAAATCTCTTCTTGAACTTTTAAAACTCATTCTAACTCCTCGTAAGCCAGTTCACTTTTAGTCCACCGTTAAATAAGCTCATACATTTAAGTTGTTCAGCTTGAAAACTTTCGTTGCATAATATGCCCAAAATCTCTGGTGAGAATTTTTCTTCAATCTTATTAAGATAATAACTTTCTTTATAGTCAAGTGCTATCCGCTTTCCATAGGGTAGATTTGTTATAATCATAATAGAATCAGTTTCAGAAGCTATAGGAAGCTTCTCATCTTTGAATAGATTGTAGGAATAGACCTCGACTCCTGAAATATCTATCTTCTCTCTATCCAGCCCAATAATTTTTAAAAAGGGATTTTTTATTTCTAATTTAAGAAGTTTTTTAATGATAAAAAGTTCATGTTGAATCATTGGAATTG
>CAYGJN010000031.1:0-24438 GCA_964350135.1 uncultured Bacteriovoracaceae bacterium
CTTCCATGCCTAGTTTAAGAGAGCTTCAAGGTAAGGAGTTTATTCAAAAAGAAAAACAGTTCTTTAACGGTGTAGAGGTTTTTGGATCAAAAATTATTAATCATTATTTCCAGGGTGTTAAGCTTGCTAGTTTTACTCGACAAGCACAGATAAGAGATTTATCAGTGGTCCCTCTTTTAAGTAGCACCAAGGCCCAATCCTTGGCCCAACTTAAGTTTCAGATGCAAAAATCAAAATCGAAACTTGTTATTTATCCTTTTGAAGATGAAAACGTTTTAACCTGGGAAGTTGAAGAGCTGGCCTTTGATAGAAGGCTGAAGGTATTTATTAATGCTCAGACAGGTGAAGTTATTGATGCCTTTAATGCTCTTACGAGTAATCTTTCAGCAGGCATGAGAGGTAAAGGGCAGTCAGGTCAAACAGTAAGCTTTAGAGGAGTATTTGAAGATGGTGAATATCAGTTAATAGATAAATACTTAAATCTTGAAACATATAATTATTCGAGGTTTTCAGGGCTTCCTGGAAATATGGTTATAAGTGACTCTAGTTATGTTGAAAATATTCAAGCAACAGATGCTCATTATTTTAGTTCTGAAGTTCTTAAGGTGTTACAGGATAAGTTTAATCGAAATGGTTATGATGGTAACGGTGGACGTGTTAGATCAACAGTGAATTATACTAGAAATGGTGGAGCCTATATTAATGCCTTTTGGAATGGGTCTCAATTGGTTTATGGAGTTGGTGGTGAGAGTAATGGTGATAAGTCCCACCCTCTATCAGCCTCTCTTGATATTATCGCTCACGAGATTACCCATGCTATAACGGAGAATACAAGTGATTTAATATATAGGGGAGAGTCTGGCGCATTAAATGAATCTTTTTCTGATATTTTAGGAACATATTTTGAATACCGCATTCAAAGAAATGAATTTGACTGGATGTTAGGTGAGGATGCATGGCTTTCTGATGAGGCCTTAAGGTATATGAATAATCCCACAAGGGATGGAGTCTCTAAAGATCATTACGATGATAGATATACTGGTTGGAGTGATAACGGAGGTGTTCATTTTAACTCTGGAATTGTTAATTTAGCTTTCTACCTTTTAGTACAGGGTGGTGTTCATCCAAGAAAGTCTTCAATATCAGTTCAAGGTATTGGTATAGAAAAAGCAGTTGAGGTTTTTTATAAGGCCTTTACAGAATTTTTATCTAGTAATAGTGATTTTTCCGATGCCAGAGAAGCTACAGTTTATGTAGCCGGCTTTCATGGTAGCCATATTGTTAATTCCGTCAAAGATGCTTGGGCTGCAGTGGGAGTTGGTGAGCCTGGAGATGGAAGCAGTGGTGATAATGACGAAGATGGAAATGATGATAATAATCCTTTAGAGGTTGTTATTGATGCAAACCTTGATATTCCAGACCGTGACTACACTGGAGTAAGCTCCTATGGGAGTTTTGAAGCTGATGTAAGTAAACTTGAGGTAGAAGTGAGTATATCGCATACCTATATTGGAGACTTGCAAGTAACACTTATATCTCCAAATCAAAAAGCTTATCTACTCCATAGAAGACTAGGTGGGAGTAAAGATAATTTATATAAGACCTATAGTATTGAATTGAAGTCAGGAGATTCTAGTAGAGGTGTTTGGAAGCTTCAAGTAAGTGATCATGCAAATCGCGACACAGGCATATTGGAATCTTGGTCACTAAGAGGGTTAAACTAGGCAAATTTGAACGTCTTACGATGATAGAAGATTAAAACAGGTTATTATTAGAGGATGAAGTTTTTTCTTTTAATCTTAATAATACCTGTTTTCTCTTGGGCGCAAGATGAAACTTTATTCAAAGAGTTTTTCTCTCTTGAAACATCAGAGTCAAAAGAAAAAATAAGCGATTCTTATCATTGGAAGATACCGAGTACAATTTATAAATATGATTTAGATGATGATAATTTTCCAGAAGAATTTCAGACAATGAATATTGATGGTATCGATTGGCTATTCATTAGAAAAAATGGTGAAACTATTTTTGAAAAACCCCTTGATACAATTGGAACAAAATCGAGGGTTTATAAGCTTAAAATTGTAGATATTTCAAATGAGTACAAAGCTGTTTTAGTCTTCTACTATCAAGGTCATTATCAAGGAAAGAATTTTTTTGGTTCATCACAATTGTATTTTTTAAGTTTTCTAAAAAAAAATATTACAAAGGCCAAGTTTACAAAGGGGCCAAGAATTTTTACTGAATTTGAGCACAAGTCGGGTTATATAATCAATGAAAAGGACATATTAATAAAAGACCTTAATTGGGATAAGAAAAGAGATATCATTGTTTACCAAGGAAGAATGAATCAGGTATATACTTTAAAAGATGGGGCAATGGTTGAAATTAACCCGCTTTAGGAAGGTCATCATCATTATGACTATTAGTTTCTCTATTTAAATAGACTACATTATTTAAACTCTCAACATCTAACTCTTCTATTTTTTTGACACTCTTATGAGTTGATACAAAATATGATAAACCTGAAGGAAGTATAAAGAGAAGAAAAGCTACCATTAGACTAACAAAGCCTATATTTTCAGCTTCTTCAATGCCTCCGATAATAAAATTATTTCTGGATTCAGTTACTCGGCTACTTTCTCGTTGGATTTGCTCCAAGTCCATAATTGCAAGATCTTCGACTGCAGGACTTCTAGACCAAGCATCACAAAAAATTGCAAAAAAGAAAATAGTCAGAAAATATTTCATCAATTAACTCCAGAAGACTTATCGGTAATCTTCCCAGTAATCATGAGCATAGCATTTGAAAAAAAATATAAATAGAGAGCAAGGTTTTATAACTAGCTGGATTTACAGTAATGGACAAAACACTCAAGGTTTACAAGAGTTTTGACGATAATTTAATGAGATAGGTGATTAATAGCTCAGGAAAAGACTATGAAAAGTATGAAAAACTTATTTAAGCTTCTCATTATTCTACCAATTGTGTCCTCTTGTAATTATTTTACAAGTTTGGAGCATAAAGTAGAAGATATCAACAAATATGAGGTCGCTTCTCTGAATCTTGCAAAAGAGAACCGACAGCTTCACAGGCATATAAGTGATCTCCGGTTTAGAATTTCAGAGTTAGAGGCCAAGAATAAATTTCTCGAATTGAAAAATCGTAAATATGTACAAGGCAGAACGCCTGCAAGTGTTAAAGCAATTGTGGCGGATCCAGATAATGATTTGGTTAAGTTTTCAACGTATAACTGGTCCGATGTTGATTTGTTAAAAATAGCTCGAAGTGAACTAGATAAGAAAAATTATGCTAAAGCAGCTCAATATTTTTATACTTTAACTCATGAGTATCCAAATAGTAGCTTGATTAATGACTCAGTACTTTTTCAAATGGGTCTAGCTTCATTTGAATCAAAAAAATATTACAACTGGGCGAACACAAGTCTCTCTAAGTTAATTTTAGAGCATCCTAATTCAAAATACTTCAGAGGAGCAAAACTTTGGAGGGCCTTAACATATCTAAAGAAAGGTAATACTAATAATTTTTATAACACAGTTGAGGAGTTTCGCTTGAAATATAGAAATACTCCTGAGTGGAAGGTTTTAAGTAAACATTATGAAGAACTTACTCAGAAATATAAAAATTAGTCTGTTTTTTATTAGTACTTCTGTTGTACTTGCTGCTCCATTTGGAACAGTTTCAACAACGTCTGGTACTGTTTTTGTTATTAAGAATGGAAATACAAAAATGGTTCAAAATGGTACTAAACTTTGGCAAGGTGATGAACTTATTACCGAAGAAATGGGAAGTGTAACATTTATTGATTATTATGATCGTCAGTATCATATGTCTGGTTCTGCTCACATTGAATTAGAGCAAAATGAATTTAAGCTTAATAGAGGTTATGTTTGGGTGCAATCATACCAGCAAGAACATACACTTGTTATGAGAACAGCAAATGGTCTTGGGCAGTTTAATTATGGAGAAGGGATCTTCTCTTTTGATAATGTAGCTGGGAAAACACAGCTTTTATCAGTTACAGGGAAATTCACAATATCAAATATTTTAGACCCTCAGTTTTCAATACCAGTTCAAACTGGACAATTTTCTTTTGTTGACTCAAAACTTAATGATGGAAGACCAAGAGACGCAACTCAAATAGGTTATAAGTCTTACGAGAAGCTTGTAGGTCTGTTTCCAAATGTTAAGACTGAAAGTCAGTATATGGCAGATCAGAAAAGGGCCATCGCAAAAAAAACTGCAAGAAGGGTAATTCCAAATCGTTCACCTGCATCAGCTCCTAGCTCTGGTAAATTTCAAGTCAAAGCAAGCCCGAAGCCGGTAGTTAAAAATACTGACGGGTTATCTAGGGACTTAATTAATCTTTATAATAATGGGAACTCAGTAACGAGTATGACACCAATCAAGAAAAAAACAAGGGTGAGAGTCTTTAGGGGATCAAATGTTAAGACACGAGTATTCGGGAAAAAGCATATTGATAGTACACCAAGTGTTGTAACTAATAAAATACCTAGACCAGTTGTTAAGAAAACCTCTTATAACAAAAGCGATGTAATGAAAGTCGTTCACGAGGTTGACACCGAGGTTGAAAACCGCAAGATGAGCTGGACTAACTCAACTGCTTCAAAAGAAAACTATGTTTCAAGGAAGCCAGCAGCTTTTGAAAGTTCATTGAAAACACATTACAAGAAACAAAAACGTCATCCAGAAGAAGTAAATAAGTTAATTGATGAGCTTCAAAACTACAAAGATGATTATCAAAAAAAGTATTAGTTTGCTTTAGTTGATTGCTTTCAGCTGAGAAGGTCTGTTTTCCATTTTTAATGACATTTGAGCAATTTGCTTATTAATGTATAAATCTCTTACCTTAAAAGATTTCACTTTCATTGTTGTTGTTTTTGGTAACTCTTCTTTTGTGAAGATAATTTCTGATGGTCTTTTATATGAAGAAAGCACCTGGCAGTTTTGAATTATTTCTTGCTTAAGTAAAATAGCATCCGCAGGGCTTGTATCTATATCAACCACAATAATTGCAACAATATGTGTACAACTTGAAGAGTTTGTTTTTAATTTATGATTTGCACCTATAACTGATGACTCTAGTATGCCTCTAATTTTAGACAAAACAGCTTCAACCTCTTCAGGAAAGACTTTTTTCCCATTTTCTAGAACAAGCATACTTTTTGATCGTCCAGTGATATGTAAAAAGCCATCACGATCAATTTTTCCAATATCACCAGTCTTAAACCATCCATCAGTATCAATAGCCTCAGACGTCATCTCTGGTTGATTAAGATATCCTTTCATAAGATGTGGGCCTTTTGTTAAAATCTCACCAATGTCATCATTTTCTTTTTTTGAAATTTTAACTTCTACTCCTGGTAGCAGCTTTCCGACTGTACCCGGCCTCCATTGATCAACCCTATTAACTGAGATGACAGGGCCAGTTTCTGTTAGGCCATATCCTTCATAAATGGGTATTCCAAGCAATGAGAAAAATTCAATAGTTGATTTATCCATAGCTGCTCCACCAACAATAATGCGATGAAGTCTGCCTCCGAAATTTTCTAAAATTTTACAAAAAACTTTTCTTTTATTTTCAAGTTTAGTATTTACTTTTGATAGTGAGCACATTGTTTTAAAAGCAATCCTCTCGCTTGTACTCTTTTGTCTTACAGCATCTAGTATGCCATTTTTAAGTTTTGTTAGAAAAAGAGGAACAGTTATTAGTACTGTAGGTTTTCTATCGATGAAGCATTTATTGAGTGCCTCTTTTTCCAAGGCATGGGCAATGCATATTTCATAACCGCAAGTGAGTGCAGCAAGTGTACATGTAATTTGAAATAAATGACTAAATGGCAGCATGGCAAGTTTAACTTCTGGGTTACCAGTTTCCATTCCTATTTTAGAAAGTGAGCTTGCTTGAAATAAGAGCTGAGCTGTCGTGGTTTCAACTCCTTTCATCGCGCCTGTTGAGCCAGAGGTGAAAATAACAATACTAACGTTTTTAGGATCTCTCTTTTCTAAAACGACTGAGTCATATCGAGGAAGCGTACTCAGTGTATCAAATTCTCGACTACCATGAGTAAATAAGACAGGTGATTTTTTTATAGTTTCTTTTTGTGCTAGAAATAAATTCTTTGATTGTTCTGGGCTTGTAATAATAAACTCAGCAGAGATATCATTAAGAATATTAGCAATTTCAGTACTTGTTAGTTTTATATCGATAGGAACAAGCTTTACTCCCTCTAGCGAACAAGCAAGAATTGTTATAATAACTTCAGGTCTAGGCTCACAAATTAATGCAATAGTTTTTTGATAGCAGTTTTTGTTTTTTAGGAACGTTGCAAGTTGTATGGACTTATCAATAAGTTCATCATAGGTAAGAAATTGCCATTCATCTTCAAAATAACTTGTAATGACTCTTGGGCCATAAGCACTCTTAAGAGAGCTTAGGTAGTCTGTCATCGAGTTAAAATTAATCTTTTCAAGCATTTTAAACCTTGGTTAATCTCTATTAGAATAATCGGAAACGAAAATCGCTCCATGTTTTTTGAAAAAAATTCATGGTTTTTAACCTAAATCGACAATAAGGAAGTAGTGCAAAGCTGTTTTTTGTTTAAATGATAGAAGTGGTCACCTTGAAATGCTTTAAAACTAAACCTTCCGAGGCACAACTCTTTCCATGAAGACATATTTTCAATATTTGCGAGAGGGTCTTTTGTGGCATACCAGCAATGAAAGTCATGAGGGACTTTTTCTATTGCTGGCTGGTACTTACTTAGTAATTTGAAGTCTTTTTTAATTCTGTTCAATAATAGTTTTTTAAACTCTTGGTCTTTTTTTAACTCTTCAGTAAACGCACCTAATGTTGTAATGAGTTTTTCAAATTCTTCATCATTTAAAGAGCAAATGCTTTCATAGTCGCTGGCAATATGAAGTGAAGGGGCCTTCATTGAAGAAAATACTAGTTTAAGTTTAATATCTTTAATTTTCTTTGAAAGTTCATAAGCAAGATAGCAGCCAAAACTATGAGCAAAGACTACTGTCTCTTCAGTAGGGTTATAGTGTCTAAGTGCTTCACTTGCCGCTTCTTCTATACTTATTGATTCTGTTTTTTTGTTAAATATATATATATTGAAGTTTTGTTCAAGTTGCTTTGCCCATTTAGCATATTGCCCAGGGATAGCACCTGCATGAGGGAAGATAATAAGGCTTTTATTGGCGCTCTTGTTTAGTGATTTTAAAAAGCTCATAACATAGTTCCAATTATCTCATAAGTAAAATTTTGATCACTAACTATAGAGATAAAATGATTTTTGTAGAGAGAGCTTTTATAATAGTAGTTTTTATTCTTATAAGTGATTAGCTCATTGCTAATAATCTCAATTTCCTCAATAGGTGTACTTATTCCAGTGCCAAGAAACTTAAGAAATGCTTCCTTGATTGTCCAAACCTGAACCAAGGATAGTGTGTTTTTATCATAAGTATTTTGGAGCAACTTTTTGGATATTGCATGACTAATATTTCTATTTTCTGGCTCGATATCAATGCCTAGGTTGTTAATAGATAGTCCGTAACAGATTAACTCTTTTGAGTGAGACAGATTAAAGTAAAACTTATCAATATTGATTTCTGGTTTTCCATTTACTCCGTTTGTAATGAAAAATTCTCTTTGCCCTTTATAGAAGAAAATTAAAGACTTGAGATGGTTTTGACCAACTAGAATTTCATTTTTTCTATCTGACCCTTTAATTTTTTCAATTTGTTCTTTTTTATCTTGTGGCAAATTCTCAAGACCTATAAAGCTATACTGTAGAGATTTTTTAATTCTCCCTGTCCAGATATGAATATGGTTTTCTCTTAATTTTATGAACATACTTTATTTAAAGGTTAAAACATTATGGAATCAACAGTTGAAATTGGTCAGATCAATATTTTTTTTGGTTGGATGTGGATGATCCTAGGAATTACAAGTGGTTCCATCATCGGTATGTGGTCTTTTGGTGGACCAATGAAAACTCCCAATGGTTATCATAATTACTCAGATCTTTCTCGTAGGCTAGTTAGACTTGCTCATATTGCCATGTTTGCTCTTCCAATGATCTCCATACTCTATGGACAATATATCGATACCGTACCACTAAACGCTGAACTTAAGACTCTAGGCTCTTATTCAATGATTGTCTGTATGATTGGTATACCTACATTTTTAATTGGTGCCTCATTTGTCCATATAATCAAATATCTAGAAGTAATACCTGTGAGTGCAGGGTTTATAGCACTTTCTATTATGGGGTATGGAAATTATCTATTATTTATCTCTTGAAGATCTGAATAAACAACCTCTGAAAAACTCTTTAATTTTAGATACTTAGGAATGTCTATTCTTTAGGCATAACTATAAAGATTACAAACTTTCTACCTCAAAAAGAGCTCCTTGATAGCATAAAATATGTAGCTATTTATTTACCAAGGAGTCATTTGTGTCTGATTATAACAATCCCAGAGAAGAAGGTCGTGCTGCTATTAGGGCCACTGTTAAGGCTGATTTATGGGAACAAAATGAAAGGTTTACGCAAAAACTAGAGTCAATACTTGCTAAGCATCCATTAGCAACTCACCCAATTAAAGAGTTTTTTGAGAATGAAACAATTGATGAGCAAAGGTCTCTAAAACTTCACCTTGAGTTTGGTGTTGGTTTTGCACAGATTTTTACAGACGCAGTACTTCAGGCCATGGCCAAGGCAACACAACTTGAAGGAAGACTTGGGCCTCGAGCGAAAGTAACAGCAAGGTTTTTATGGGCCATTAATTTGCAAGATGAACTTGGTTTTTTTCCAAGTGGTTCAAAAGAGCATTATTGCGGTCACCCTGATGGAGCTCATTATTATCAGTATGTGAAAATGTTTAAAGATATGGGGGGAACAGAAGCTCAAGTGGTTGAGTATCAAGCAAGTGCAGAAACAATTGAAGCCAGAAAAACTTTTGAAGATAATTATAACGACTACACTGTTCTCTGCACTGTATTGGCTCTTTCTGAATCAATCTTTGATCAGTTTGCTGGTGCGTGGGCCGATAATGTTGGACGCTCAACAAATGTCAATATTTCTGAAGGGTATCATACTATACATGTTGAAGATGATCACGGTGATTCTATTGATGATGAACACTCAGAAGATGGTTGGACACTTGTACGTCAGGCCATGACGCCTGAGCGCTATGAAGAGGTAGAGGCTAAGGCAAAGCTATGGCTAGATGCCTGGTATAAATTTGCTGATAAAATGATGGAGATTGCTGTTAGCTAATATAATGAGTAAAAATAAACTTAAAACTAAAAATGAAATTAGATCTTGGTTACTTACAGAGGTGGCCAAGATTATTAAATCACACCCAAATGAGGTTGATACTAATACTCCATTTTCAATTTTAGGTTTAACATCACTTGATGCTATTCAGTTGATGGCCGATTTTAATAAATCTTTTGATAAAAAATATTCTCCAGCTTTATTATTTGATTATCCTGATATTAATTCACTTATTTCTTTTTTAATTAATGAAAAAGAAAAAGTAGAAATAGTAGATAGAACGTTTAGCATCGAGCCCATCGCAATTATTGGTATGGCAGGGAAATTCCCGGAAGCTGAGAACTTAAATGAGTACTGGGATCTCTTAGAAAATAACAAAGATGCTATTAAACCATTACCTGAGAATCGTTGGGCATCTAAACCTGAATTTCCGGTTTGGGGTGGGTTTATAGAAAACCCCGATAAATTTGATAATGAAGTTTTTCAAGTATTAAAAAAAGAAGCTAAACATCTTGACCCTCAACAAAGATTAATAATGGAGGTGAGTTGGCATGCATTAGAGGATGCTGGCTATAACCCTGCTTCCTTAAAGGGAAGTCAAACAGGTGTGTTTATTGGAATAAGCACTAATGATTATGCTTTAGAAAAGGTTAGTTCAAAACAAGTTGTGGATGTATTTGATGGGATTGGTGGAGCCCATAGTATTACGGCCAATAGACTTTCCTATTTTTATGACTTTCATGGGCCAAGTTGGGCCATTGATACTGCTTGCTCATCATCTTTAGTTGCGATTATACAGGCCTGTAATGAATTACAAAATGGCCAATCTGAAATGGCATTAGCAGGCGGAGTTAATATTCTCTATTCCCCGTATTTAACAATTGCTTTTAAAAAAGCAGGTATGCTTTCACCGGAAGGCCGGTGTAAAACTTTTTCCTCAGACGCCAATGGTTATGTAAGGGGTGAAGGGGCAGGTGTTGTGATTCTGAAAAGGCTTTCAGATGCTATTAGAGATAAGAATAAGATTTATGGCGTAGTGAAGGGTTCTGCTATTAATCAAGATGGAAGAAGCAACGGTATTACTGCTCCTAATGGTCAGTCTCAGAGAAGTGTAGTGAAGTCAGCCCTAAGATCTGCCGGTTTAGATATAAATGATATTGGTTATCTTGAAGCACATGGAACTGGAACACCTCTAGGGGACCCAATTGAGTACCATGCATTAAAAGACGTTTTTAAAGAACGGGTGGCAGACCTCAACATAGGGTCAGTGAAAACTAATATTGGACATTTAGAAGCTGCCGCCGGAGTTGCAGGTGTTATTAAAGTTCTTCTTTCAATGAAAAATAAACTTATACCTGGTAGCTTAAATTTTAAAGAAATCAATCCCAAAATAAATATTAAGGAAAGTCCGCTTAAGATAACAACCCAGAATATACCTTGGGCAAAAAATCTTAATGCAGGAGTAAGCTCATTTGGCTTTGGTGGAACAAACGCACATATTATTCTGCAAGCTTATGAGGAATCTCAATCGACTCCATTAGAAGTAGAGAACTTGCATGAAGATTTTATTATTAATATTTCATCATCTTCTCTGGAGGGACTTAAAAAGCAGGCAGAAAAGATATTAGATGCTTCAAAACTAACGCCTTTAGAGTTTTCTAATTTTATTTATCGACTAAATCAAAAAGATTCGGGACTTATCCATCGGCTATCAATTTCAACCACACAAAAAGATCTAAATCTGAAACTGAGAAGTTTTCTTGATGATAAATTTCACAAGAATGTTTTATATAAGAATAAAAAAAGTAAGAATAATTCAGGTATTGCGTTTGTCTTTACAGGGCAAGGTGCTCAATACCCAGGAATGGGCAGAGAGTTATATGAAAACTTTAAAGTTTATAGGGATACTTTTAATGAGGTATCAGATTATTTACAAGAGTACTTGGGAGAGAGTTTAGCAGATATTATTTTTAGAAATGATGATAGAAAAATTTATGAGACTATTTATGGGCAAGCAACTCTTTTTGTACTGGAGTATTCTCTTTTTAAACTATACTTATCGTTTGGATTAACTCCGGACTGTTTTATTGGTCATAGCCTTGGAGAAGTTGTTGCGCTGGTATGTTCAAATACTATGAGCTTAAAAGATGGTTGCAAGCTTATCGCTAATAGAGCAATGGCCATGCAGAAATCTCCTATAGGAGCAATGATAAGTATCAATACTAATAAGCAATCAATCGAAAGCGAGTTATCTGGTAAAGGCCTTTCCTATTCATTTGCTGCTTACAATGCACCAGAGTTAACAGTTCTTTCAGGTCAAATAGAAGATTTAGACAAAATTGAAATAATTCTTTCTGGTAAGTATAAAGTTAAAAAGCTTCCTATTAAGCATGCATTCCACTCACCTCTAATGAATGATATCCTACCAAGTTTTAAAGCAGGGATTGAAGGCATTGAGTTTTTGCCTCCAGAGTATCCTGTGTATTCATGTTTTCTTGGGAAATATCTAGATAAAGATGATTTAAACGCTGATTTTTTTGCTAATCATATAATTGACCCAACAGATTTTTTAGGAGCAGTACAAAAAATTGAAGCTGATAGTATTGCAAGCTATATCGAAGTAGGTCCTCATCCCACACTTGTCCATTTGATTAATAGTTCCTTAAAGTCAGGTGCTTTACTTTATACGCCGCTAAATCGTAAAAGAAAGTCCCTTGCAAGCTTTCTTGAAATGCTTGGAAAGCTTTATATTGAGGGAGTTGAGTTAAATTATAAACCGTTTTATCGTAAAGATTTTACTTATATAGATGTTCCACATACTGAATTTCAAAATACTACTTTTACATTTAGAAACTCTCAAGAGGTTATAATGACCAAAAAAAGTAAAATACCTTTATCACAATTACTTGTAGAGGTTCAGCAATTAGTGGCTGATGAACTTGAATTTGATATTAATGAACTTGATATCAATGGTCAGATTATGGATTTTGGCGCTGACTCATTAGTTTTACTAAATACATTAGAAACAATAAAAGATCGTTATGGTGTTGCTATATCGGTAACAGATGTCTTTCAAGACCTAGGTACAATTAAAGAAATAGTCGATTATGTTTACACAAACCTTCCAGAAGAGGAAATTGAGCAAACAAATACTCAGCCGATAGATAGAGTGAGCATGGATAGTTCATTAACTATTTCTAGTGATGGAAGTGTTCAAGAATTAATAAATAGACAACTTGATATAATGCAATTGCAGCTCCAGGCTCTTGGGCAAGGGACAATAACTCAAAAACTAGTCTCTAAACCGCAGTCTAAAAGTTCCACTCCTACCAATAAACAATCGGATGAGTTAAAAGGCAAGGGAGTTCTTGGAAGGTTTAATTCAAATATTAATAATGACATTTCCCTAGAAGGACAAGAGAAGTCAAAGTTTATAAAAGATCTTGTGAGAAAGTTTACAGCTAAAACTCAAAAATCAAAAAAACATAATGAGAAATATAGAATACCTCTTTCAGACAATAGAGTAAGTGCAGGTTTTAGACCGCAACTAAAAGAGATGGTTTATCCAATAATCTTTGAAAAAGCGAAAGGGGCTTCTTTTACTGATATTGATGGAAATAAGTATATCGATTTTACTATGGGTTTTGGAGTGAATCTTTTTGGTCACTCGCCAGATTTTATTGATGACGCTGTTAAAAAACAACTTGAATCGGGAATGGCCGTTGGTCCTCAATCAGACATGGCAGGCCCTGTTGCTAAAATCTTTTGTGAACTTACATGTAATGAAAGAGTTGCATTTGTTAATTCTGGAACTGAAGCTGTAATGACGGCCATCAGATTAGCAAGGGCACAAACCAAAAGAGAAAAAATTGTTATCTTTGAAGGCTCTTATCATGGACATTTTGATGGTGTATTAGGTCGCTCTAATTCAAAAGGAGAGACCCTACCGGTTGCTCCTGGTGTACCAAATGGCCTAGTAGAAGAAGTTATTGTTCTAGAGTACAACGATGCTGAATCCTTAAATCGAATTAGGGAATTAGGGGATGAACTTGCGGCTGTAATTGTTGAGCCAGTACAAAGCCGATACCCTGAGGTTAGGCCAGGTGAATTTTTAAAAGAGTTAAGAAAAATTACAAAAAATAATGGCACTGCATTTATTTTTGATGAAGTTATTACTGGATTTAGAATTAGAGTTGGCGGAGCTCAGGAACATTTTGGAGTCAAAGCTGATTTGGCTGCTTACGGAAAAGTTTTAGGGGGCGGATTACCTATTGGTGCGATTGGTGGTTCTCATAAATATCTTGATGCTATCGACGGTGGAGAATGGCATTTTGGTGATAATTCAATGCCAACACATGAAATGACCTTTTTTGCTGGTACATTTTGTAAGCACCCGCTAGCAATGGCTGCTAGCTATCAAGTCTTAGAAAAAATAAGCGCAGAAGGCGATAAGATTTTCTCTGATTTAAACACTAGAACAGAGAAATTAGCTAACGAGCTAAATATTTACTTTAGTGAACTTGGCCTTGATTTGCATATTGTAAATTTTGGTTCGCTATTTAGGTTTAAATATACAGGAAATATGGATCTTCTTTTTTATCTTTTAAATAATAAAGGCATTTATATTTGGGAAGGGCGTAATATGTTTATTTCCACTGCTCATACCGAAGAAGACATTAAAACCTTTATTGATAAAACAAAAGAATCAGTTGAAGAGCTTATAAAGTCTGGCTTTATAACAAGTACAAAAAAAAAATCGATAGATAGACTAGTTGAGTATAAATCATTTGAGATGACTGACTCTCATAAACGTTTTATTCCTTTGTGTACAATTGATAAAGAACTTCGGTCATGTGCTCATATTAGTGTTGCATTAAGACTTGTTGGTGAGATTGATAAAAAAGTGCTTGAAAAATCCGTTAATGATGTTTTGTATTCTCATGATTTTTTGAATACATCCTATGATATAAAAAACGAGAAAATTTTATTTGCAGAGAAAAAAGAGATTTCCTTAGATAATCTTGATTTTTCAACTTTAGAAAATCCAGAGCAAGAGTTAAAAAATTGGATGATGCTAAACGGTAGTAAACCATTTGATTTAAAAAATGAATTAGTTCGAATGCATTTAGTGAAAATAAATAAGTCTGAACATATTTTGAGTTTGGTTGGACATCATATGGCAATGGATGGTTTATCAGTGGCCATGATATCTTTTGATATAGCTCAGAGATATTCTGATCTTGTGAAAAAGCTAAAGCCTAAGAGTCTCAAAATTTATTCATTTGAAAATTTTTTACAGGAAAACAAAAAATCATCAAAGCTCATCCAAGAGCAAAAAGATTATTGGATGAATGAACTAGAGAATCTGCCAGTCGCTTTGTTCCCTAATAAAAAACCACTGGCCTTTAAAGGTGGTAGAGTTCAAATGAATCTAGGAGAAGAGCAATCTAAAAAAATTAGACTTTTTGGATATAAAAATAAAAGTTCATTAATGGTAACTTTTCTAACAAATTTTTTAGAACATTTAGCGATAAACTTTAGCAGAAATGATTTAATAATAGGTGTGCCTGTTGCTGGACATACAAGTATCAAAGAATCCATGGTTGGTAATTGTGTTAATTTAATTCCTCTAAGATTAAAATCTAATGATAAAGAAATCGCTGAGAGAATAAAAGAGGTAAAAAAATATCAATTAACTTCTTTTAAATATAATGAATATAGCTATGAGCAACTCAAAAAAGATTTAGGTTTAAGCCCTATTGAAATTATACTTAATGTTGAACCTTTAACTGAGTTGCCCAAGTTTGAGGGTTTAAAATCTTCGCTTATTAATTATCCTCAGTCTGCATCAGAGTTCCCTGTTTATCTCAATGTTATGAAAGTGGATAATGAGATTGAGCTTGTAATGGATTATCAAAACCAAGTATTTGATCAAGATAAGGCCGAGAAGTTTCTTAATGATTTTGTGAATCTTCTTGGCAAAAATATTGGATGTTAAATCTCACAATTTAAAAGGTAATTTTGGTAAATACTGCCAATAACAAGATGATTTCCTTTTTTTATGGCCACACTCGAACCTGAAATCCGATGACCATCATCAATAAAAATCTCTTTGATTGTTTTTGTTCCCGTATCAATTTCAAGGATCGCTGAAGGTGAAAACTCATTTCTTGGGTCTTCACTATGTTTTTTTAAATTGAAAATTTTGGGGTGAGCCCCAATGATTAATTTCCCAGAAGGCCCCATGGTTATATTATCTGGGAAGTAGGGCAAATCAATTGTTTTAATTTGTGTAAGAGTATCGTTTTCCAGATTAAATTCAATAATTTTTTTTCCAAGCATTTCTGCAAGGTAGACCTTAGTATGACTCCTAACTAGTCCATTAGCGAAACTAAAGCCTTTTGCGATTTTTTTCCATTGGTTACCATCGTAATAGCTAATATAGCCTTGCCCAAGTCGAGTGTAGTTTTCAAAATTTTTGCCTATTTCATTTGTTGAGCCATGGTCATGAGAAACAAGGACTTTTTCATTTTTATCAAGAGCTACTATATCGTTGGTGTTGTTAAGAAGGTAACTGTCCAATGTTTTAATATGACTAAGCTTTTTATTGGTATAATCAAAGATCTCTATCGTATCTCCAACCCCGCCGTTTCTATGATTAACTGCCCAGATACGAATTGTTGATGAGTTAATTCTTTGAGCATCAATACCATGTGGAATAAAATTAAACGGCAAATCATATGTTAGTTTTCTTGGTTCAAAATTATTGGCGATATCGACAACAAATAGATTCCCCTTATCTTTGGCATACTCAAATGAATAATATGGTGGATAAAATGATGAAGAGATAAAAAGAAGATCATCAACCAAAGCAAAGTCTTCAGGACCACGAATGCCTTTGAGTTTTCGGCATTTCATTTCGGTATTTGTAATCTTTGTAAAGACTCCAGCATCCCAAATTATTCGGGAGAAAAATATAATAATAATTGAAAGCGTTCCTAAAAAAAATAATCTCATCAAAGCTTAAACACCTTTTCTATAACTCTAGTCCCTTGGGACTTGTAAAAATCTTCACCTATCCTCCAAACTTTACCATAATTATAAAATGGAATGGAAGGGTAGAGATGATGAATAAGGTGATAGTTTTGATATACGCATGGCAATGTTAACCATGGGGATGTCCTCATGACAGTTGCTGTATAGCGAGTTGTCTGAGTTTTGCAATCGTGAGGGATATGAGGAATATAACTGAAACAATAGGAGAGCCAAAGTACTGCTAGTTTTGAGGGTATAAACCAAGCTATTAAAAAGGTATAACCTCCGTCAAAAATCCATAAAAGATAAATAAGAATAAACTGTGCGAGCATTTGCAGAGCTGAATCGATGATATCAGAAGTCTTTTGAACGCGGATTGTTTTAAGAAAATAATTGTAGTAATAATAATTTTGAGTAAGCCATCTTAGAAATAAGTATTTTCTCGCGCACCAAAGATCAGGGTCCTTGCCGGGAATATTAAGATGCCTGTGATGAGCAAGATGCATATACCTAAAGCCCTTATAGGGAGCTATTAAAGAGAGGGCCGACAGTCTCCCAACCCAATTATTGATCCATCTTATTTTTGATATATTTGAATGAACTGCTTCGTGCATAGTATTAAAAGTGCTGTAACTAAAAATTTCTTTCCGGGACTTTTGAGAGAGCTCCATTATTTCCCTTGTTGCTCTGCATTCTTAAAACTATGCTGGTGAAATGACTTGGATTTAGCTAGTATTGTATAGCAAAAAGGCTTCCACATGAATCATCTAGAAAATTTCGCCTTAACTTTTGACGACGTCCTTTTAAGACCTGGTTATTCAGAGATTAATCCGTCATTAACCAATCTGGACTCAAGGTTTTCAAAGAATATTCCCTTAAGCATTCCTATTGCATCAGCCGCCATGGACACAGTTACTGAGTCAAGAACTGCAATTGTGATGGCCCAAGAGGGTGGAATTGGAGTTATTCATAAGAATCTCTCCATTGAGGCTCAGGCCCTAGAGGTTGAAAAAGTTAAAAAGTATGAATCAGGAATGATAGTTGATCCAATCACTGTTTACCCTGAAGACGGACTTGAAAGAGTAAGAGAAATAACTGCTAAGTTTAAAATTTCTGGAGTACCTGTTATCGATAAATCTGGAATATTGGTTGGGATTTTAACAAATAGAGATCTTCGCTTTGAAACCAATTTTAACCAAAAGGTTGGGGATGTCATGACTAAAGAAAACTTAGTCACAGCACCTCAAGGCACAACTCTTGATGAGGCAAAAAGCATTCTTCAAGAATATAGAATTGAAAAACTTCCTGTAGTTGATAAAGGTTTTAAATTAAAAGGTCTTATTACTATAAAAGATATTGAAAAGTCTATTGCTTACCCGAATTCAAATAAAGACAGTCTTGGTCGTTTAAGAGTAGCTGCTGCTATTGGTGTAGGGCCCAAAGAAAGGTCAAGAGCAGAGGCTTTAATTGCAAGAAATGTTGATGCGCTTATAATTGATACTGCTCATGGGCACTCAAAGGGCGTTATTGATATGCTTAAAGATCTTAAAAAAGATTTCCCTAAGATTGATATTATTGCTGGAAATGTAGCAACTGCTAAAGCTTGCAAAGATTTAATTGCAGCCGGAGCTGATGGAGTCAAAGTCGGTATTGGACCAGGTTCAATATGTACTACTAGAGTTGTTGCAGGAGTCGGTGTCCCACAGATTCAAGCATTACTTGACTGTAAAGAGGTCTGCACTTCGGCCGGTATCCCATTTATTTCAGATGGTGGGGTTAAGTATTCAGGGGATATTGTAAAGGCCCTTGCCTGTGGAGCAGGTTCTGTAATGATCGGATCTTTGTTTGCTGGTACTGATGAAGCTCCAGGAGAGATGATTTTGTACCAAGGAAGATCTTATAAAGTTTATAGAGGCATGGGTTCATTAGGGGCAATGGGACTAGGATCAAAAGATCGCTACGGACAAGGGGATGTTGAAGATCATAATAAGCTTGTTCCAGAAGGTGTTGAAGGGCAAGTTCCCTATAGAGGCTCCCTTTCAAGTAATGTTTATCAACTTATTGGCGGTATTCGTTCAGGTATGGGCTATGTAGGTGCGAAAGATATAAATGAGTTACCTAAAAAAGCAGAATTTATTAGAATTAGTTCAGCCTCTTTAAAAGAGAATCATCCTCATGATGTTCTCATTACTAAAGAAGCACCAAATTATCGGCTTAATTAATGAACTACAGTGATATTGATATTTGGATTATTGATTTTGGGTCTCAGTACACACAGCTTATAACTAGAAAAACTCGCGAGCTTGAGTTTAAATCTATTATTCTCACAATTGAAAAAGCTTTTGAACAATTCGAAAAAGGTATAAGACCTAAGGCACTTGTTTTATCTGGTGGACCTCAATCAGTTTTTGAAGATATTAATGACTATTCACCTTTTTTTGAATCGGACATTCCTGTTCTCGGAATTTGTTATGGCATGCAAATTATTGGAAAAAACTTTGGAGGCATAGTAGAGCGAGGACATTTAGGAGAGTATGGGCAAGCAAAAGTTTCATTTACGACTAAAGAGGATTTTGGCCTTGATAAAAAAGATTTCTCTGTTTGGATGAGTCACTCTGATCATTTAAAAAATATTCCAGAAGGCTTTGAGAAAATTTTAGAAAGCACAGATAAAGTTATTGCAGGAATAAAATCAAAAACGAAACCAATTGTTGCACTTCAATTTCATCCTGAAGTTAAACATACTGATCATGGCGATGATGTTTTAAAATATTTTTATAAAGATATTGCTCGTTTAGAACAAAATTGGAAGTCCGAGACTATGCTTGAAGAGTCGTTGGAGCTTGTTAAACCAATAAAAGGTGAAAAAGTTCTCTGTGCATTCTCAGGAGGAGTAGATTCCCTTGTGGCAGCCGTTTTAACAGAGAAGATCATAGGCAAAGACCTTCATTGTTTTTTTGTTGATCATGGACTTTTAAGACCACAGGACATCCACCACATTCACATATTACAAAAAGAAACGAATCTCAATATTGAAATTCTTGATTGCAAGCAGTTTTTTTTAAGTCAGCTTGAGGGATTAAGCGATCCTGAAGAGAAACGGAAAAAAATTGGAAACCTTTTTATTGAAGTTTTCGAGCAAAAACTTAATGAGTATCAAAAAAACCATAATATTCATTTTACTTATCTGTTGCAGGGAACACTTTATCCTGACGTTATAGAATCCACTAGTCCTCATGGTAAAGATGGTAAGTCTGTTACTATAAAGTCTCATCATAATGTTGGGGGACTGCCTGAAAGAATGAAGCTTAAACTATTAGAGCCTTTTCGGTATTTATTAAAAGATGAAGTTAGCCAAATTCGTAGTGAACTGACATAAAAGAAAGATAGGTGTCATCCCCATCCATATCATGGAGCCGGTGATGGCGGGCGCGTTCTTGGTGCTTTAAGTGCAGAAAGTATTAGAAAGGTACAAGAATCTGATCAGATTCTTTTTGAAGAGCTTAAATCTACAGGTGAGTATGATAATTGTTGGCAGGCCTTAACTGTTCTTCTTCCTATTAAAACAGTAGGAGTTAAGGGAGATTATAGGGCCTATGAAGAAGTTATCTGTCTTCGTATTGTGAACTCTGTTGATGGAATGACTGCTACTTGGACTGATTTTCCTCACTCATTTCTCTCTCAAGTGTCTAGGCGTATTACCAATGAAGTAAAGGGCGTTACTCGTGTCGTTTACGATATTACCTCCAAACCACCAGGTACAATTGAGTGGGAATGATTTGAGCCTTGCCAATTTTTGTCAAATCTTAGTAGTATAAGCCAAAATTTGAGAGGAAATCATGAAATCTTTATTACTTATTATTTTATTAATAACTCCACTTATCTCCAATGCATATCTTTATGTAGATAAAATGAATCTTAATTTTGGCAATACTAAGCTTAATGCAATTTCATTACCTAAAAGAATTCAAGTTAGTAATAGAGGGGAAGAGCCTGTTCAGGTTGTAGTCGATAATTTTTCTTGCTTAGCTGAATTTAGAGTCACAACTTATTTTTGCACTTACGTAGCACCTGGTTCTACATGTTATGTTGATGTAACTTTCAGACCAAATTTTGAAGGAAGCAAATATTGTTCTTTAAAGATTCGTTCTAGAGACGAGGTTTTGGGTGAAAGAGTTTATCTTTCTGGCACTGGTGTAGAAGATTAAACTTCAGGTCTTTTATCAGGATTAGAAACTTTTTTTCTAGCATTATCTTTCAAATTTTCATCATTAAAAAAGTTTTTCTTGGCCAAAAATATCAAACGATCATCAGTTGTAAATTCTGGAATACGTCCAATCAGCTTTGTTTTAGGACTGTATAATACGCTTGTAAGAAGTATTAATAAGGCAACTCCCGCTCCAATTCCCATAAATTGAATGGCGTTTTGTTGAGCTCTTTCTGGACGAAACTCCTGCCTTTTATAAGGGTTAACTTTGTAATCAGCTCCTCTCATTGAAAAAGTTTGAATACCTGCGCCTTGAGCAGAGGCAAGTCTTTCCACTGAAGACTTAAAGTCTTGTGCAAAGATTGAAAGAGAAAAAATAAATAATATTATGCTTAGTAATTTCATCTTTTTATTCTATCTTTGATGATGATTTTTGCTAAGTGGATATGAAAGAATTTCAAGAGCGTCCAATAAATTGACAGTGCACAAGGAGGCTTTAATGACTAATATTCCATGCCTTAAGGCTGAATAAGAGAAAAACCAATAAAATCTTTTTTCTCCGCTGCTAAATGGCTGATTTCTTATGAGCTTTTTGAGAGCATGCATTGTGACAAAATGGGCCTAATTCTCCATAATAAGCCTCAGAGAGGACAAACATGAATCACACACAAAGCCTGCTGGAAAGCCATCCAGATAGTTTCGTTCATTTACATTTACATACACAATACTCCCTTTTAGATGGGGCCTTGCGGATTAGTGATTTAGTACAACGTGCTAAAGAACAAAATGTTCAGGCCATTGCTCAGACTGATCATGGAAATATGTTTGGAGCTATTGATTTTTATACAAGCTGCAAAAAAGCAGGAATCAAACCGATCTTGGGTTCTGAAATTTATTTTACACCAGGCTCTCGTTTTGACAGACGTCCTCCTAAAAGAAACAAGACACTTGATTCACAAGATGAGCAAGAAGGCCGTCACAATATTCATCATTTGATTCTTCTTTGTAAAAATAATACAGGTTATCGAAATTTATGTAAGCTTCTCTCTAAGGCCTATATGGAAGGTTTTTATTATAAGCCCCGTGCTGATGTTGAGTTATTGAAAGAACATTCTGAAGGAATTATTTGTACAACGGCATGTTTAAAAGGTGAGGTTGGATTTAATTTTTTTACTGACCAAGATGAAAGAGCACAAAAAGCAATTTTTAAACTGCATGATATTTTTGGGGATGACTTTTATTTAGAACTTCAAGAAAATGGGATTGAAGAACAGCAAATTGTTAATAAAAAAATCTTAAAGTTTGCATCTGAAAATAAAATTAATATTGTTGCAACTAATGATTGTCATTATCTTGAGCCTGAAGATGGAACTGCCCAAGAAGTTCTCATGTGTGTGCAAACAGGTAAAACTTTTGCTGATGAAAAAAGAATGAAGCTTACAACCAATGAGTTTTATCTTAAATCACCGGAAAAAATGCGAGAGCAATTTCATTATGCTCCCCATGCATGTGATGCAACTTTAGAAATCGCTGATAAATGTAATGTTGAATTTAATTGGAATGATGAAGATGGAAACCCTGTCTATCATCTTCCCGATTTTGAAATTAGTACTGGTGAATCTCAAAATGAGTATTTCTCTAGAATGGCCTACGAAGGATTAGAAGAAAGATTCCAAGGACCTCATTTTAGAGATCTTATCACTCAGGACAATTGGGATACAGAGTTAAGGCCCAAATATGATGAGAGATTAAAAATTGAAGTCGATATGATTTCTCAAATGGGTTTTGCAGGTTACTTTTTAATAGTATCTGATTTTATTAAATGGGGTAAAGCCAATCATATCCCTGTTGGTCCAGGTAGAGGGTCAGGAGCAGGTTCTCTTGTTGCTTATTCCATGCAAATTACAAATATAAATCCTCTTCCATTTAATCTTCTCTTTGAGAGATTTATTAACCCTGAACGAATTTCTATGCCTGACTTTGATGTTGATTTTTGTCAGGAGAGAAGACAAGAGGTTATTGATTACGTTACTCAAAAATATGGTGAAGATAGAGTTGGTCAAATCATTACTTTTGGTAAATTGCAGGCTAAGGCGGTCTTAAAAGATGTTAGCCGTGTTTTTGATCTTCCATATTCTGAAGCAGATTTACTTTCCAAGCTAATTCCTGATGAGCTTGGAATAAATTTAGAGCAAGCTTTAGAAAAAGAGCCAAGACTTAGAGAACTTGAAGAGCGTGATCCAAAAGTAAGGCAGATTATAAAAATTTCTAGACGTCTTGAGGGGCTTTTGAGACATGCCTCTATCCATGCAGCAGGAGTGATTATAACTAATGAGCCTCTTGTTAATTATTGCCCGCTTTTTAAAGGCCGAGAGGGTGAGCAAGTTATTCAGTTCGATAAAGATTTCTCAGAGCTAATAGGACTAGTAAAGTTTGATTTTCTCGGGCTTAAAACTCTAACTGTTATTGATAAGGCCCAACAATTTATAAGACGTGACTCTGATCCAAGCTTTGATATTGAAAGCATTAGACTTGATGATAAAGAAATATATGACTTCATTTCTACTGGTGAGACTACTGGAGTGTTCCAGCTTGAGTCTAGTGGAATGAAAGATCTTTGTAGACGTCTAGCTCCAGATAATATTGAAGATATTACTGCTATTAATGCTCTTTATCGTCCAGGTCCTCTGGGCTCAGGTATGGTTGACGATTTTATTGAAATTAAGCACGGCCGAAAAGAAATGGAGTTTGCATTTGATGAGCTTGAGCCGGTGCTAAAAGATACATATGGCATTATTGTTTATCAGGAACAGGTGATGAATATTGCAAGGATTGTTGGGGGTTATAGCCTTGGACAAGCAGATATTCTTCGAAGGGCCATGGGTAAGAAGAAAAAAGATGTCATGGATGAACATAAAGAGATCTTTAAAAAAGGTGCAAAAGAAAGGGGCTTTAATACTTCAAAAGCAGAAGAGCTTTTTGATTTAATGGCGAAGTTTGCTGAATACGGTTTTAACAAGTCTCATGCTGTTGCTTACGCTTTTATTGCTTATCAAACTGCATATTTAAAGCATTATCATACTCCTAGCTTTTTTGCCGCTCTTCTTTCAACTGAAATGGGCAATTCTGATAAAGTAACAGCCTATATTAGTGACGCTAAACTTTTTGGGGTAGAAACTTTTCCACCTGACATCAATGAATCCCTTTGGTCTTTTAATGTTATTGAAGAGAACATTCGCTTTGGAATGGGGGCTGTTAAAACTGTTGGCGAAAATGCTGTTACTGAATTGATAAAAGAGCGTGAGGCAAACGGTCCTTATAAAGGGCTCATCGATTTTTGTGAAAGAATATCAACTAAGACTGTGAATAAAAGAATGGTTGAATCTCTTATTAAAGTCGGAGCTTTTGAAGAATGTGAAAAAAAGATGAATAGAAAGACAATGCTCGAAAACCTTGAGCTTATTCTTAGCTACTCTTCTAAAAAACAAGAAGAAAAAGAAAGAGGGCAGGTCAATTTATTCGATAGTATTGGTGAGGCTCAAAGTTCTGAAGAAGTACTAGATATTGAACCGATTCAAGATTTTGACCAAAGAGAGAAGTTAAGATTGGAAGCAGAGTTAATGGGGATTTATGTCTCAGGTCATCCTCTTGATCCTTTTAAAGATATTCTCAGACAAATGGCCAGTCATGGGCTCAAAGATATTCATGATATTCCAGGTAGAGGAAAAAGGGATTTTACTTTGGCAGGTATGATGTCTGCTAAAAAAGAGCTGTATACCAAAAAAGGTGATCGTATGGCCTTTGCAACTCTGGAAGGACGTGAGGGAAAAATGGGAAGTGTTGTTTGTCCGAGACGCGTGGGG
>CAYGJN010000032.1:0-24217 GCA_964350135.1 uncultured Bacteriovoracaceae bacterium
AGCACTTGCTCTTAGATCACTTAAAGGAGTGAATTCAGACTGTGCAATTTCACAGGCCTTGTGAGTTGTTTTTTCATCCAAAGTCTTACCCTTAAGAAAGCTTTCTGTTTTTATAAGTCTTAGTGGTGTTGCCGCAATTCCCCCTGCCCCAATAAGAATTTCTTCAATCTTATCTCCAGCAGTTTTTAAATTAAAGGCCATATTAACGGTAGAGATATCTAGATCTTTTCGAATGCTATTTTTAAAAAGTTTGAAGTTGTTTTGTGTCAGCTTAAATGAAACCCCTGTTATAAGCTCTCCCTTTTTAAGATCAGTCTTTCTATAATCAAGGAAAAAATCATTAAGCTTAATGGTTCGAGACCCTTTCAAACTTTCAAGAGTTATATCAGCGTCAAGTGCAAGCAAGACTGGAGCGTTATCCCCAATAGGAGAAGCGTTTGCAATATTACCAATCAATGTTGCATTATTTTTAATTTGTGGAGAAGCAAAGATATCTAAGTATTGAGCATACTCATTGCATTTATCTTTTAGAAAATGTCTAAACTCTGTAAGTGTGACACGGGAACCAACACGAATAGTTTCATCTTCTTGAGTAATTTTATAAGCTTCATTAATAAGATGAAGACTCATAAGTTTTGCTAGTTTTACTTTTCTTTTATTATGAACAACACCTAAGTCTGTTCCATTCGCAATCATCCTGGTCTCTGGATGATCATTAAGATATTCAAGTGCTTCTCTATAAGTTGCAGGAGCATAAAAGCTATATGAATCCGTTTCGAGATAAAGAGATTTAGAAGAGAGATCTGTTAGTTCTTTTTCTATTTTTTTAGTATGATATCTTTTTTTAAGAGAGGCTTCTTTTGAAAGATTAATTGAGCAACCAGCTTTTACAATTGATTCATATCCAGTACAGCGACATAGGTTTCCCGTCATCGCATTCTTTGCTTCATTTTCGTTGATAGAAGTATCACCTTTGGAAAGTTTCTCTTCGCATAGTCCTGCAAGGGCCATAACAAATCCAGGAGTGCAAAAACCGCATTGACTTCCATGACAGTCAACCATAGACCGCTGAGCCTCATGGAGTCTGTTATTATCAGAAAGTCCCTCAACTGTTATGATATGAGAACCATGTAAAAGACTAATGGGTACAATGCAGGAATTGATTGGAAGAAAATTATCGCCATCAATACCCTTATCTTTTTGAATTGGGTTATATCGAAGAACAGAGCAAGCTCCACAGTCTCCTTCAGCACAAACAACTTTTGTTCCTGTAAGCGAGATTTCATAGCGCAAATAATCTGAAAGCATAAGATGTGCTTGAGATGATGCTGGAGCGTGTTTTTGGCCATTAATATAAAAGCAAAACTGATTTTTCATAAGGCCTAAGCCTAGCTTATTTTCCTTGATAATTCACTATTTAACGCCCGAAGTCTCAAAAGGTTGGATGAACCATGAGAATATAAGTGCTCCCAATTTATCAAAAGAGAATGAGATGGAAGATTTTATAAAAAAATTACCAAAAGCTGAGTTGCACCTACATATTGAAGGAAGCCTTGAGCCAGAACTTATGTTTGAGCTAGCAAGGCGTAATAATATTGAACTGCCTTTTAAATCAGTGGATGAGGTGAAAGCTGCCTATAATTTTTCTGATCTTCAATCTTTTTTAGATATTTATTATCAAGGTGCGAATGTTCTAATTCATGAACAGGATTTTTTTGATATGACCTGGGCCTATTTGCAAAAAGCAAAAGCAGATAATATTAAGCACACAGAAATCTTTTTTGATCCTCAAACACATACTGATAGGGGAGTAAAATTTGAGACTGTTATCAATGGAATTACAAAAGCTCTCGATAAGGCTAAGGCTGAATTTGGTATAAGCTCCTATTTAATTATGTGCTTTTTAAGACACCTAAGTGAAGAAGAAGCTTTTAAAACTTTAGAACAGGCTTTGCCTTTTAAAGATAAGATTATTGCTGTAGGCCTTGATTCATCAGAGGTCGGTCATCCTCCAGAAAAATTTCAAAGAGTTTTTAAAAAAGCGATAGAAGAAGGTTTTTTAACTGTGGCCCATGCAGGAGAAGAAGGTCCTCCTGAGTATATTTGGCAAGCTCTTGATCTTTTAAAAGTTAAAAGAATTGACCACGGTGTAAGGTCTTTAGAAGATGATCTTTTAGTGTCTCGATTAGTAAAAGAAAAAATTCCTTTAACTGTCTGCCCTTTATCAAATATTAAACTTCGAGTTTTTGAAAAGCTAGAAGACCATAATTTAAAATCCCTTTTATCCATGGGACTTATGGCCATGATCAACTCAGATGATCCATCTTATTTCGGTGGGTATCTACAAGATAATTATATGGAGTGCTATAAGGCCTTAGAGCTTAGTAGGGAAGAGTTGGCTATTTTAGCAAAAAATTCTTTCCACTCATCTTTTTTGCCAGAAAATGAAAAACAAAAATATATTAATGAAATTGGAGAATTATTTTGAGTTTAATGAAAAAGGCCATCGAGCTCTCTCGTGAGAAAATGAATAGCAATGAAGGCGGCCCCTTCGGAGCTGTTATTGTGAAAGACGGTAAAGTCATTGCAGAAGGTTGGAATAAAGTGACTAGTAGCAATGATCCTACTGCCCATGCAGAAGTAACCGCAATTAGAGAAGCTTGCAAAAACCTAGATAATTTCTCACTTGAAGGTTGCGAGATTTATACAAGTTGTGAGCCATGTCCTATGTGTCTAAGTGCAATTTACTGGGCGCGAATTGATAAAATTTACTATGGCAATACTAGACAAGACGCTGCTCATATTGGTTTTGATGATGAGTTTCTCTACACAGAAATAAATCAACCTATTGAAAAACGTAAAGTTCCCATGAGCCAAACAGATTATGAAGAAGCGATAAAAGTTTTTAAAGAATGGGAAGCTAAGGAAGATAAGATTCATTATTAGATTTTGTATATGACAGTATCTGAGATTTTACCTCAAAATTTACCAAAGCCACTTGATGACGGAAAGACTGATCATTTAAAGGGAGCGAGCCTACCTAATCTTGACCTTTTCCTGTCTAGTGGTAACAAGCTGAATATATCAAAATTAGCAAATTGTGTGCTTTTTATTTTTCCAAAGGCAGGAAGCCCGCTTGAAGATGCCACTGATTTTAACGTTTGGGATGCTATTCCTGGAGCGAGAGGATGTACTCCGCAGTCATGTGCTTATAGAGATTTAAATAATGAGTTTGATGAATATGGTTTTAAAATTTTTGGTTTGAGCGTCCAGAAACCTGAAGTTTTAAAAGAAATTCAAGAAAGAAACCATATTCCATTCGAATTAATTAGTGACTCAAAGTTTGACCTTACAACAGACTAGTCTATACCAACTTATATGTATAAGAATCGAAAATTGATTAAAAGAATTACTTTAATTATCAAAGATGGAAATATAGAAAAGGTCTTTTACCCTGTTTTTCCGTCAGATAAAGATGCTATGACAACTTTAAATTATATTAAAGAATCTCAAGCGAAGTAAAACCAATCTGTGTGAATTATTGGCACATAACTAATAGAGACAATTGCTCCTAGCTTTGGGATTATATCAGTATGGGCGACATAATATTTAGGGAAGCTACATTAGATGATGCCGAAGGGATCGGTACTGTTCATGCTTTGAGCTGGAGAGAGACTTATGTTGGTTTGATGCCACAAGAGTTTCTTGACTCAATTAAGGTAGAAGACAGAATTGAATTGCGAAAGAAAATTCTAAGAAACTTACCTCCAGGAAATAAGGTTTGGGTTGCTGAGACTAATCAAGGTGAGATTATAGGCTTTGTTGGAGGTGGAAAACCAAGAGAAGACAGAGGTTTTGACTGTGAACTTTATGCAATTTATTTGCTCAAGAAATATCAAGGAAGTGGCATTGGGAAAACGTTGTTTAAAACTTTTAAAGAGCATTACAAGAGAAATGGGTGTAAAAATATGTATCTTTGGGTTTTAGATGGTAGCCCAACTTGCAAATTTTACGATTCCGCCGGAGGTTTTCAAACAGATATCAAAAAGTCCGACATTGTCTTTGGTACAAAAGTGAATGAAGCTTTGTATTCATTCTCTATTGAATAAGATTCCGGTATAGTTCATTATTTCTATAAAAGACTGGCCACTATTTTTTTGCGTGATTAAAGAAGTTTCTGTGGGCGAGTTCTTTCAATGGAGAAATGATGTTTGAAATAAATAGAATATATAAAGCTATTGAAGATTACTCGAAATCACTTCCTTTCAATGAGTTAAAATTTACAATTGTGCTTCAAAAAGAAGAATCAAGCTTATTTGAATACAGTCGTGGTGATTTTAGTAATGATACAGCCTTTCCACTTGCTTCACTTTCAAAACAATTTATTGCTTTCTCTATTTTTGATAAAGCTAAAAAAGAAATAGGCACTATCCCTTTATCTGACTTCTTTAGTGATAAAAAGGTAGATAATCTTTACCTTTCAGATCTTTTGGCACACACGTCTGGTATTCCAGAGTATATTTATTTACCAAGTGATAAAGAAATTTTGAATTGGTCTCTCGAAAAAACATGTAATTATATTTTAAGTCTTGATTTTAACAAAAAGGGGATCTTCTTATATAGCAATAGTAACTATGTGCTACTTTCTAAAATCCTTGAGCTCATTGAAGGAAGAGACTATTCAAAAATTGTTAGTGAATCAATTTTTGAAAAACTTAATATGCAAAATAGTTTTAGTTTTGATTATAATTATAGGTTTAATGAAGACCTTTATGTATTCACGAAAGAAAATATTTATAAGTCTAAAGTTACAAGGGCAAATATGGGGTTTGGGGACAGCGGTTTCTTTTCCAGTATAAATGATCTTTTGGTTTGGAGTAATTCCAGTTTATTTAGAGACTATTTATCTATTAAGAATAGCAACAGCACTTATTATGAAAAAGGGTTTTTTAGATTTAAAGATATTTATTATCATTCAGGAAGTACCCTGGGGGCAGAGTCATTTTTTTGCTACGATCAGCGATCTAATACTAAGCTGGTTTATGGATCTAATCATAGCTCTAATGATCAGAGCAGCTTCATTAAAAGTCTTGAAGAATGCCTTTTTATATAAAAACAAAATTTATCTGGGAAATGGGTGGGGCACCTAAGTCACCAGTTAAACTAAGTGTTCATAATTTTTATCTTGTTGATCTTATTAAGTAATTTTAGCTTTTTAAATGGGAATAGCTATGATTTTTCAAGAAGGCTGTCGGCACATGCTCCAAGTCAAAAGCAAACTTCGTTTGCCTTTTGTTGACTTGGGCACAACCGTAAAGCTCTGCGGTCAAATTGCATTGCAATTTGCCGCAGGCACCGCTCGGTTCGCGGCCTTGGCTCAATTCCAACAAACTACCACCGGTTTTTCCCGAGATAAATTTTCCAATAGACAAGGAAGAGCGATTAAAGCCGACGGGAGCATATGCATGAATATGTGACCTAGATTGAATGAGCTCTGACAAAGTCTATTGGAAAATCTATCCGGGAAAATGGTGGGGCATGCTGGACTTGAACCAGCGACCGCTCGGTTATGAGCCGAGAGCTCTAACCAGCTGAGCTAATGCCCCATAGAACTAAACCGCAATACTAGCCAAAGAATTTGAAGTCGCCAATAGCTTAAAAATAAATTATGATGCATGTTGCAAGGAAACTTTATGGAATTTTGGAAAATGTCGGCCACAGGCAATGATTTTATTATGCTCTTGCCCGGATCAGCTGAGCCTAGCTGTGAACAAATTCAAAAATTATGCTCTCGCCGCACTGGCATTGGTGCTGATGGGGTTATTGTATGGCAGGAATCGGAAAAAGCTGATTTTAAAATGCGTTACTGGAATGCTGATGGCAACGAAGTTGATATGTGTGGCAACGGAACACGGGCCTTAAGTTATTTTTACAAAGCACTAACTAAAACTGCTAAAGAGCAGTTTTCTTTTGAGACAGCAAATGGTGTTTACAGCTCTATTGTTAAAGATGATTATGTAAAAGTTCATATGACTGAGTTGTATGACTATGGAGAAATCGAAATAACAGATCTTCTTGATTCTAAATTTTGTGCTTACCTAAATACTGGTGTCCCTCATTGTGTTTATCAAGTGGATAATCTTGAAAATTATGATGTCTTTAATAATGGAAAAAGAATTCGCAATGAAAAGCGTTTTAAAAATGGTGTGAATACAAATTTCTTTGAGCAAAAAAATAATAAAATTTATATTCGCACTTATGAAAGAGGGGTTGAAGATGAAACTTTGGCCTGTGGTACTGGAGTTACGGCCGTAGCCCTTGCTCTTTATTTATCTGGTGATAGAAAAGAGAATTATGGCTGTGTTTGTAAAGGCGGAGAAATTACCATTGAGATTAAGTCCAAAGATGAAGTTTATCTTTGTGGGAAAGTAGAAAAAATATATGAAGGAAAGATTGGATAAAATTTTAGTTGAAAAAGAACTTGTTCCAACAAGATCTCAGGCCCAGGACTTTATTCGTTCGCAAAAAGTTCTTGTTAATGGAAAAGTTGAGACCAAGACTGGTTTTCTTGTTAGTAGTGATGACTCTATTGAGCTCACAGAAGATCATACTTATGTGGGAAGAGGTGCCTATAAAATTGCACATGCACTAGAAGTTTTTGAGGTTAATCCTAAAAATAAAATTATTGCAGATATTGGTGCTTCAACTGGTGGCTTTACTGACTATCTTTTATCTAAAGGTGCCCTAAAGTCTTATTGTATTGATGTTGGTCATGGGCAACTTGCTCCTAAACTTTTGCAAGATTCAAGAGTGATTAATCTTGAAGGCATAAATATTAAACGTGTCACCACTTTGCCTGAGCCAATTGATTTTTGTGTTGTGGATCTTTCATTTATTTCTATCACCCAATGTGTGAAGTCCATTATGAAACTTAGCGATAAGGCCATTGTATTAGTTAAACCTCAGTTTGAGGTAGGAGCTGATATGGTAGGGAAAAATGGAGTAATTAAAAGTATCAAAATACATATGGATGTTTTGCAGGCCCTTGTTCTAGATACTCAAGATAAAGGCTATTTTGTAAATGGTATTTCCAATTCACCAATAGAGGGTAAGTCTGGAAATAAAGAGTTTTTCTTTCTTATAGAAAAAGAAGAAAAAGAAATTAATCATGTTCAAAAAATTCAGGAGTTATTTATATGAAATCAGTTTGTGTATTTTGTGGTCATAAAACTGGCAAAGGCTCTGTTTTTTTAAAACTTGCTCAATCAATAGGACGTGCCATTGCCAGTGCTGATTCCAGGCTTATTTATGGAGGAGCTTCGGTTGGTATGATGGGTGCCATTGCAAACGAAGTCTTGGCCGCCAACAAAGAAGTAATTGGTGTTATGCCACATGTAATAAATGATCTAGAGCTTGCTCATACTGGACTGACTGAGTTAATCAGAGTTCCAGATATGCATGAGCGCAAAAAGAAGATGTATGAGCTTGCAGATGTATTTTTAGTTCTTCCTGGTGGGTTTGGAACCTTAGATGAACTCTTTGAAGCACTTACCTGGACTCAGCTTGGTATTCATAAAAAGCCAATCTGGGTTTATAATTTTAATGGCTTTTATAAGCACCTTGAAAATCATATCGAAGCAATGCTTTCCAGCGATTTTATTACCCCTTTGGACTTCGAATTATTAGAATTCGTGGATTCTCCGGAACAAATAATTAAAAAATTAAACTCAAATTAAACTCTGCGCCGTGCCATTCGTGACCTATGGAGTAAAATAGTTTAAATATTAGAAATAATTAACATTTGATCGGGGAATACCATGGCAAAATTAATTTGGTTTGTGGCCATACTTTTATCTTTAGGTGCAGTAATGATGCTCGGAGGCTACAAAGGAATCCCTGTAGACAATGAACGTTTTGCTGTTAAAGAAGAGAAAAGAATTGCTGCAGAAAAAATGGCCCTGGAAGAAGAAAAAAAGCGTGAGCTTGAAAGACTTAAGGCCATAGAAGACGCTAAAAAACCTACACTTGTCCTTGATACTCCTGAGTTAAAAAGGGGCCATGAGCTTTATCATAAAAAAGCTAAATGTATTACTTGTCACGGTAAAGATGGTGAAGGTAAGTCTAGTCAGCAGGCGCCTAAAGTTGCTGGTCAGCATGATTGGTATATTGTGAGTTCTTTGCAGAAATTTCAAAGTGGAGAAAGAGTTAATCCTAAGATGATGCCTTATTTACGTGGGTTAACTTTGCAAGACTATAAAGACATTGCCGAGTATCTCTCTAAATTACCACCTAAATAATCAAATAAGAGTTGAGTCAATTTCTTGTATGATATTTGCTTGAATCTCTTGAGCATTATCAAGATCTGTATGCCCTTCAGGTCTAAGATCATTTTCTACAGAAGTCATCTTTATATTTCGAGCAATATTTGGACTATCTCCTAGCCAAGAATCACTAATAAAGTTCATGTTCTTTGTCACATTTTGAGGAACAATATCATTATTAATCCCAACAGAATCAAGAGTGACAAGAAGATTGACTCTTCTAAACCTGTTATCAATTGAGTTCAGCTCATTTGCAATCTCAACGGCAGTGTCAGCTCCAAGACTATGTCCAATAAGAACAACCGGCTGACCGGGAGCAGTTCTACTAATTTTATGATGAATTTCTTCTTTTTGATCCCAATCAAATACTTCTGCTTTTGGATAAGCCTGGGCCATATCTTCAATGCCATCATAGTTTGAACTAATACCAAACATTTGAAGACCTTTTATAAAAATAACAGCAGGTTCTTCTTTGGGTGGAGGTGGCTTTAGAAGTTTTATTGCTCCACTTTTATGAGCTTCTATTTTTTTTCTTCTTTCAATATTTTCTTTTTCTAATTTTTCTTTTTTAAGTTCTTCTTGTTTTTTTTCTTCATTGGCCTTGAGTTCAGCTAATTTTGCTTCATCAGGTTTTTTTTCATCTTCTTTCTCATTAGGGCTAAGAGCAAGATCAGCAAGGTTTGATCCAAGGCTAGTAGCTACGTCTTGAGTAAGTCCCAGGGCCCTAGTAAAGGTTGTTGCCTTACTTTCAATAATATCTCTTCCAGCATCCTTAAGCTTATCAACGCCTTTTTTAAGAGCCTCTGAAGCTTTGTCTTTAGCCTGGCCTTTCACATCTGTTAATTTTTCACTGACTTTATTTTTAAGAGCATCAGTTTTGGAGCTTGAGACTTTTGCCTTCAGTTGTTTAGCTTTGAAATTTTCGACTCTTGTGGCTCTATCTAGGTTCATAGCATTATTCTACGCTAGTCTTTAAAACAAAATGATCGGGCAAAAATAGTCAGTATCAGAGTACTGCGCTTGCCTACTAAATCTTCACTGTCCAAATGCCGATAAAATTGAGTATGAAAAAGTTTTCTAAAGATGAAATTGCGGTCTTATTAATTGATGAAAGTGAAAAACAATTAAAAGATTTTAATACTATTTTAACAAGAAATGGTCTTTATATCAGAACAGTAGAGTCAGGTTTAGAAGCGCTCTCTGTAGTAGAGAAAGAAAGATTTCATATTGTGCTTATAGCGCGAGAGATGGTTGAAATGTCTGGCCTGGAGACAACAATGCTCTTGCGAGAAACATTTCGAAAAGATGTCCTTCCTATTATTATTTACTCTGATGATAAAAGTGAAGCCGCTGTGAAAGAGGCTAAAGATTTTGGTGCAAATGATTACGCTTTTAAAGGCGATGTTAATGATATTATCCGCAAAGTGAGAAAGTGGAATCAAGTCAGGCTCCAGGTAGCAGATGTTCTTAAAAAGCGTCAGAAAACACTTGTAAAAGCAGAGACCACTGCAGCTGAAAAACAAAAGGCTAAGACGGAAGAGCCCAAGGCTTCTTAATTTTTAAGATATGGATTTAGTCGATTATCATTGTACATCTTGTACTGCCTGTAAGGGCGAAAACTCATTTCCCCGTTTTCTAAACATGAAAAAATATTAACAAGAGCATTTTGAAGATCATCTCTTTGAAGCTTCAATGTGGCATATTTTTGCTGACATTCGGCTTTTAACTTAGAATCAGTTGCTTCATCCGCAGCTTTATCCATATGAAATATTTTAAGATTTGTGATTGAGAGTCTATCAACTACGCTTCCAGGAGTTTCGCTAAAAAGAGGAGCTTTTTCATTAATGTTTGGCAATAACTCAAGCAGTAGATCATTTATAACTTCAATCTGGTCATTTCTTCTTTGATTAAGCTTATCAATGACTCTTTTAACATGAGCAATAATTGAGTCATCTGCTTTGGGATCCCTTGCTCTATCTTCATAACTCCATAGTTGACAATTACAGTAGTGATTAAAATTAATGGCCCTTTCTAAAGCTTGACTACTTTCAGGTGGGAAGAAGGTTTCAAATCTTTCAAAAACAGAAGAGATTTCTTCAACTTTGTCCGAAAGGTAAGACTGAAGCTTAGATTCATGGATATGTGTGGCAGAGTTAACAACTTCGTTAATTTTCATGCACCCATAATAATGGAGCAAATCTTTTTAGGGAAGTGTAAAATGAAGTTTCTTATTATTTGTTTAGCTAGTTTCCAAGTGCTAGCCGCTCAGCAAAATACTGATCCACAACTTGAGACAGAACTAAAACGGCTTAAAAAAGAAAATAAATATTATAAAGCGACGCTGTCTCAAATAAAAAAAGTTCAGGAGCTTAAAAGCAAAAATAAAGCATTAGAGCTTGAACTTGAGTGTAGAAAAGAAAATCTTGAGGCATGTAATCAATACGGCGTCTATCTCTATTCCAATAAAAAAAGAAGTCAGGCACTGCCTTTCTGGAAAAAGGCTTGTGAGAAAATGCTTTTTGAATCTTGTTATTATCTAGGACGTTATTACGATAAAAAAAAGAATATGAAAAAAGCTATTAGCTATTATGGCAAAAGCTGCGACGGTGATTACTTTATTGCTTGTAATAATCTCGGTGTTATTTATATGCAAAAAAGTAAACCAACGATTGGGGTTAAATATCTTGAGTCTGCATGCCAGAATACTTATAAGGCTGCTTGTTTGAATATTGGTAAATACTACGTCTCTCAAAAAAATGAAGTTGAGGCAGTCTTTTGGTTTAAGCAGTCTTGTGAAAATAAAATTGATGTTGCTTGTAAAATGCTCAAAAGTTACCAGGCTAGGCATGCCAAGCTTTGTGAGCGCGGTAATTCTGTTGGTTGTGTTGTTGTTGGTAATATGAAAGTTCGCATAGGTGAAGAAGATAAGGCTTTGGAGTTCTATGAAAAAGCTTGCAAATTAAATGAAGCAGTAGGGTGTTTTAATAAGGGTGTTGTTCATTACAGCAAGGGACAAAAAAAGAATGCTCTTGGTGCGTGGGGTATGTCCTGTAATAAAAAAGATCAGTGGTCGTGCTTTTTAGTAGTGGCCTTAAAAGAAGAAGATAAACTTTTTAATAGATTTGAAAATAGGTATAGCAAACTTTGTAATCAAAATCTTAAAGAGTCATGTTATCAATTGGCCGTTGCTTATTCATTGAAAAAAGATTTTATAAAAAGCTATGAGCTTCTTCAAAAGAGTAAGACATTAGGGTTTACTTCATGGGCAAAAGAAAAAACAAATATACTTCTTAAAAACTTAGAGAGTTCAAAGTTTCAAAAAGAATTTCGAGAGCTTAAAGCATCGATTGTCTTTGATTGACCCATTACGCATCTGGCTACGCAAAAAAGTGAAATTTACGCTTGACTTACGCAACTGTTGCGCATAAAGTATCAATATGGCGTTAACAAAAAAACAAAAACAAGTTCTAGATTATATTGTTGAATACACAGACACACATAGTTATTCGCCTACACAAACTGAGATCATGGAGCATTTCAATCTCAAGTCTTTAGGCTCTGTACAAAGGTACATAAAATATCTCACGAATGGGGGATATATAAATACAGAGCCAAACGCGAGAAGAGGAATTGAAATCTCCCATTTTGGTCTCGGGCTTTATAGTGACCAGCAATCACCTTCCATGACCCCTGAAGTGGAGAGTCGAGTTCGTGAGGTACCCCTAATGGGTTCTGTAGCAGCAGGCTCTCCAATTGAAGCTGTAAAGCATTTTGAGTTTGTGGACGTACCACAGTCCTTTTTAAGAGGTACAAAGAATTATTTTGCACTTCAAGTAAGTGGTAGTTCGATGATTGAAGATGGAATTTTTGATGGAGACACCATTATTGTTCAGCAACAAAGTCAGGCTGAACGAGGAGAAACCGTTGTGGCGTTAATTGGATCAGAAGCAACTGTAAAAAGGTATCAACCATTTAGCGACAGAATTGAACTTCACCCTGCCAATAGTACTATGGAGCCAATAATTGTTTCAGGAGATGAGCGAAGTAATCTAAGAGTTTTAGGTAAGCTTGCCGCACTTCTTCGAAACTACGATTGACCGTAATTGTAAAAATCATGACAGAACAAAAAGTACGAAAGATTATTCATGTTGATATGGATTGCTTCTACGCGGCTGTCGAAATGCGAGACGATCCATCATTAAAAGATAAACCCATAGCCGTAGGAGGTTCAGGTGCTAGATCAGTTTTATGTACGAGTAACTACAACGCTCGGTCTTATGGTGTTCGCAGCGCAATGCCTGCTTATCTGGCCCTAAAAAAATGTCCAGATCTGGTCATCATTAGACCAACTTTTAGTAAGTACAAGGATGTATCCCAAAAAGTAAGAGAGATATTTTATGAATATACAGATAAAGTCCAACCGCTTTCCCTTGATGAAGCCTACTTGGATGTTACTCATTCAGAGTCTTGTTTTGGATCGGCCACCATGATGGCCCAAGAAATTAGACAAAAAATCTCTGATCAACTGGACCTCAGCGCATCAGCTGGGGTCGCTTCAAATAAATTTCTTTCAAAAGTAGCAAGTGATTGGAATAAGCCAAATGGCCTGTTTGTTATCACTCCAGAATACGCTGAAAAATTTGTTTATCAATTGGAAGTATCTAAAATACCAGGTGTAGGAAAAGTACTTGTTGATAGGCTTTTAAAAAACAATATAAAGTATTGCTCTGATCTTCATAAATACTCACTTTCTAGGTTATCTAGTGAATATGGAAAAATGGGGGAGATTCTTTACCACCGCTCAAGAGGAGTTGACCCAAGAGAAGTAGAGTCTTACTCAAAGGCTAAGTCTATCTCTGTTGAGCATACATTCTTAGAGGATTTATGTGGCAAAGAGGAACTTAAACAAAGAGTTCCTTATATTTGTGAAGAGTTGATTGAAAGACTCCAAAGGTCTTGGTCAAAAAATAATTCTATTGAGAAATTTAGACCTTACAAAATTCAAGTAAAAATTAAGTATTCAGATTTCAGTGTTCAAACAAGAGAAATGAAAATTCCTAAGGATATAGAATTAACAGGTCCAAAAAGTGATTTATCAAAAAAACAGCTAGTTAGAGTCATCTCTGAGTTTAATGGATTAATTGATGCATTTTCCAACGAAAAGTTGTCAGCTGTAAGGCTTTTAGGGCTTGGGTTCAAAACCAAAGACAGGGCCCTGGAAAAAGGGCAAATTTCTATTTTTCCTAATAATTTCTAATAGTTAGCTAATGGGAATAATTTGACTTCAAAGACCTAGGAAGAACTTAGGGTTAAAATTAATTGAAGGATTAAACTATGAAAAAATTAATTTTATTTATGCTCTCACTTGCCATTACCATGAGCGCCTATTCTCAGGCCTTAGATACATATGTTGCAAGGGTCACACATGTAAAAGGTGAAGCCTTTAAAATTAATGAAGACAGTAAGAATAAAACTCCTTTGTTAAAAGGGGACAAAGTTTATGTAAAAGACCGTCTTAGAACTTTTGAAAAAAGTATTATTAAACTTTCCTTAGTCGATGAGTCAGTTATGACGTTAGGACCAAAATCAGAGTTTTATGTGAAGGCCTTTAATTTTAAATCTAAAAAAGATCGCTCTGGTTTTTTTGAAATGGTTAGAGGGAAACTAAGGGCCAATATTCCTATTAAAACAAAAAAAGACTCTATTCAAGTTCATACAAAGACTGCTGCTATGGCGGTTAGAGGTACAAAATTTATAGTTAATGCTCATGAAGATGAGCAAGGTGATTACACATCAGAGTTTGTACTCTTACAGGGCAGAATTAATGTATTCGATAAGATAAAGAGAAAAGACACTATCATGGAGCCAGGTGAGCATTTTATAATGTCATCAAATAGTAAGACAAAACTCTCTGACCATCTTTTGAACCAGGTTGAAAAAAATCGCTTAGAAGAGTTGATATTATTTTCAGATAGTGAATCAATGGAAGAAGGGCAATTTATTGAATACGGTCGCCTTGATCTTTCAAACCTGCTTAATAAATCAAGTACTAATACACAAGATGCTTATACGCCTGAGAGTAAGGAAAGTGGATCTTGGAAGAAAACATTGAAGCAGTTAAATAAAAAATTGAAAAAATATAGTAAAGAAAATGAGGAAGAAGACTAGGACTCTCGAGCCCTGGCCCTAAGCATATCCTCTCCAAACTTTTGAAGCTCTTTTAAACTAACAACACAATAATTTCGTTCATGAGAGATTTCAATATCAATTTCGTTCACATTAATAGAAACAACTACCAGCCTAAGGTTATCATTACTCGCCTGGTTTAAAGCTGCGGAAATTAAAGAACCTGCTTGTGTAAGGTTAGGAACACAAAAAACAGCATATTTTTTATTAGTACGCTCGCTTTGTGAAGTGAAATGCCAAAGTATTTTTCTGCTACTGGACATAATAACATTATGATCAAATGCCTTAAAGGTCATAGAACTTACGGAGATGAATCTTTTTAGCGACGTGGCCATTGGAGCCTTTTACTCGAGTATCAATAATAATCTATTTTAATAGCATACCTTCCAATACTTTTTAAGTGAAGAGCTGGAATGATTGATCGAAGTGGATCAAAAATGTTACTCTTGTAAGCTCTAAGGAGTTTATATGGAAAAGAGATTTTATGACTTTAAGGCCAAAGATATTAAAGGCGAAGAAGTAGATTTTTCTGATTTTAAAGGAGATGTCTTATTGGTCGTCAATGTGGCAAGTAAATGCGGTTTTACATCTCAGTATGAAGGTTTAGAAAATGTTTTTAAAAAGTATAAGGATCAGGGGTTTAAAGTGTTAGGCTTCCCTTGTAATCAATTTGGTGCACAAGAGCCAGGTGAAGAAAAAGAGATAGAGGAGTTTTGTTCTTTAAATTATGGGGTTAGTTTCCCAATGTTTTCAAAAGTAGATGTGAACGGGGATAACCAGCATCCACTTTTTAAATTTCTTAAATCTCAAGCACCAGGTCTTATGGGAACAGAGATAATCAAATGGAATTTTACAAAGTTTCTTATTAATAAAAATGGGGATGTTCTTAAACGGTTTGCACCGAAAGATACTCCTGAGAAAATTGCAATAGAATTAGAAGACTTAATAAAAGGATAATGATGAAAAGAGTATTAATTGTTGGAAGTAATAGAGGTATCGGCCTTGAATATGTAAAGCAGTATAAGAATAATGCTTATGAAGTCATTGCCGCTTGTCGAATTGCAAGTCCCGAGCTTAAAGCTCTTGATGTAGAGGTCATAGAGGGAATTGATATTGGCAAAGAAGAGACAATTCGCTTACTACAAAATTCTTTGCAAGGTAGAAAGTTGGATCTCATTGTAAATAATGCTGGAATCATGAGAAAAGAGAGCTTAGATCATTTGAATTATAAAACAATAGAAGAGCAGTTTCGTGTTAATACACTTGGTCCAATTCGAGTAACAACTATGCTTCTTTCAAATTTAAAGCAAGGTAGCAAAGTTGCTATGATGACTTCAAGAATGGGCTCAATTAAAGATAATACTAGTGGTGGTGCTTATGGATATCGCATGTCAAAATGTGCTCTTAATATTGCATCGAAATCATTGGCCTATGATTTATCACCAAAAGGTATCTCAATAGCAATATTGCATCCTGGTTACGTGAGAACTGATATGACAGATAATAATGGGTTTATTGACGTCACTGAATCAGTAAATGGGCTTATAAAAGTTATTGATAGGCTTGATATTCATAATTCTGGGACATTTTGGCATTCTAATGGAGAAGAGCTGCCTTGGTAATTTGACCTATCAAGATGCTTCTCGCAAAATAGTCTTATGTTAGTTGAAGGAAGATATTCACAAGTTGGTTCAAAATGGGTAGCAGAAATTCCTTTGCTCTATACTGTTATTTCTTCTCGCACTGGTGAACCTAAAACTGCCTTAGTTGATGATATTAAAAAACTTGCAGAGAAATCTGAAGTTCATATCAACTTTGTCCCATCAGAAGTTGGGGATAAATTTTATTTTGAAGTTAAAAATATCGATAGATTTCTACCTATTATTCTTAAGCGTACCAGGCTGGCCAAGAAGCTTAGCATTGGGGATATTACTAAGAGGCTAGGGTTTTCATCAAGAAACTCCTATGCCCAGTATGAATACGGGAAAACTAAGCTTACTTTCGCCAAGTATCTGGAATTTATAGAGGCAATGGATCCTGAGCTCAAGGTCGTACTTTCGACAATTCACTAAGTTTTACCAGTTTCAATCTTTTTTATTTTCGATCCCCCTAATTCGTTATACGTAGAAATATAAAGCTTTTATGAGGGCAATAATGACCTATTACGGTACTAAACATGCAGATAAAATCAACGAACCTGGAGTCTATCTTCTTGGGTTTGGATTTGATGGTACAGCCTGTTTTAGAAAAGGTGCAAAAAAGGGCCCGCACGCCATAAGAGAAGTTTCGGATGGCATTGAATCCTATTCCCCCTATCTTAAAAAAGATGTCTCAAGCTACGATTGTTTTTATGATTTAGGGGACCTAAAGCTTGAGGTTCATGTTGATCATGAAGAGATTTGGAATAATGGTAATAAAGAATTTGAAAAACTCACTAAAGATATAGATTTATCTAAGATTAAATTACTAACTTTAGGTGGTGAGCACTCTATCTCCTATGCCCCTATAAAAAAATATTTAGAAAATTTTAAAGATTTAGTATTAGTACATTTAGATGCCCATGCAGATCTTCGAGATGGTTATGAAGGGTATCATTACTCTCATGCTTCTATTATCAGAAGATCATTAGATCATTTTGGGCCCGAGCATGAACTCATTCAATATGGAATACGATCGGGAACCAAGATAGAATTTGATGAAATGAATAAGCGCAAGTCTCAATGCCATTCATTAAATGAGTTGACTGAGAGACTGTTAGGAGTTGAGAAATCAAGACCAGTTTATCTAACATTTGATTTGGATTATTTTGATCCAAGTGTATTCCCGGGAACAGGAACTCCGGAGCCAGGTGGAGAAGATTTTCATTCATTCATTAAAATAATTAAAATATTGAATAATAAAAATTTAGTTGGAGCAGATATAGTTGAACTTGCTCCAGAGCTTGACTCTTCTGGGTGTAGCTCTGTAGTTGCAACCAAAGTTGTAAGAGAAGTTCTACTTGCAATGGTATAGCTTATGAAAACAAGAGATAAAGTAATTTCAGAGAACTTAAATCGTTATTATATTTCCGAGTGGGGAGAGGGATATTTTGGAATAAACTCCAAAGGAAATATTTCTATTCGCCCTGAGCCTGAAGCGATATCGGGTGGTCCAGAAATAGATATGATGGAGGTAATTGATGATATTAAGGATCAAGGCATAAGTCTTCCTGTTGTTATTAGATTCCATGACATTTTACGAGATAAAATTGAAGAGCTAAATGAGACTTTTAATAATGTGATTGATGAGCTCGAGTACAAAGGAAACTTCCTTGGAGTTTACCCCATTAAGGTTAACCAAATGAGAGAAGTCGTTGAAGAAGTTCTTTCTTCAGGAAAACAATTTAACTTTGGACTTGAGGCCGGCTCTAAGGGAGAGCTACTTGCAGTACTTGCAATGAATAGAAATGAAAGCGCCCTTACTATCGTTAATGGTTTTAAGGATAAAGAAGTTTTAAAACTTGCGATGCTTGGACGAAAACTAGAACGTAAAATAATTGTTGTTATAGAGAAATTCTCTGAACTTAAGGACGCAGTTAAAGTTGCAAAAGAGCTTAATGTCGAACCGTATTTTGGTCTTAGAGTAAGACTGTCTTGTGGTGGAAGCGGCAAATGGGCCAACTCTAGTGGGGCGAGTGCAAAATTTGGACTTTCAACATCTGAGGTTTTGGAATCTTGGGCATACTTAAAAGAAAACAATCTTGAAAGCTCATTAAAACTGATTCATTTTCATATCGGAAGCCAGGTTACTGATATTTACAAAATAAAAGATGCTATTACTGAAGCTACCAGATTTTATATAGGCTTAGAAAAGTTAGGTGCTCCTCTGGAATATATGGATGTAGGTGGTGGATTAGGTGTGGACTATGACGGAAAGTCCTCAGTTGATACATCTTCTAAGAATTATAATCTTCACGCTTATGCTTCTGATATTGTTTATACAATTAAACAGCTTTGTGACGAGGCAGAGATTAATCATCCCACTGTTGTTTCTGAAAGTGGTCGCTTTATTACGGCCCACCACTCTTGTATTGTAACAAATGTCATCGGAAGTGTTGGTGAAACACTACGGTCATTTGATGAGGATAAAATTAATCGTTCTGCAACTCTTGTTAAAAATATGTATGATATTTTACATGAGGTTGATGCAACAAATCTTGAAGAGTCATACAACGACGCTGTTTATACTAAAGAGCAAGTGAATAATGCTTTTAATTTAGGAGTTCTAAGTTTGGAAGATAAGGCCAGCTCTGAAGGACTTTTTTGGAAGATAAATAAAAAAATTAAAAATGAATTAGAAGATACTCATAACCTCTCTGATGCATTTAAAAAAATGATTAGAGAAAGTTCCAAACAATATATTTGTAATTTTTCGATTTTCCAGTCCTTGCCTGATTCTTGGGCCATTGACCAGCTTATGCCTGTTGCTCCTATCCATCGACTAGATGAAGAACCAGTGCTTGATTGCACCTTGGTTGATATCACTTGCGACTCTGATGGAAAAATTTCTAATTTTATAGATGGAGGAGTTAAAAAAGAAACCATCAAACTGCATACTCTTGATAAAGAAAATTATTATATTGGTTTTTTTATGACTGGTGCTTATCAGGATGTTATGGGCGATATGCATAATCTCTTTGGACGTTTAAATGAAGTTCATGTTTATGTTGACGATGATGATCCTGATGATTTTTATATAGAAGAAGTAGTACAGGGATCAAGGACAAGAGATGTTCTTTCTGAGATGCAATACGATCACGAGAGGCTGTCTTCAAAAATCAAAAAAAGCGTTGATCGTCTTATTAGTCAGAAGAAAATAATACCAAGAGAAGGAGTTAAGCTTGTTGATTATTATGAATCTTGCTTAAACTCATATACTTATTTATCTTAAAGTTTGGAAGTAATAGTGGAAGAAAGTTCAACTCAACAAAATAGTGCAAATTATATTCAGGCTAAGGCCCCTTTAAGTTGGGATGAATACTTTATGCTACAAGCAATGATAGCAAGTTTTAGAAGTAAAGACCCTTCGACTAAAGTTGGAGCAGTTTTTGTTGATAAAAATAATCACCAAATTACTATGGGATACAACGGCTTTGTTGCAGGTATCGATGAGTCTAAACTTCCTTGGGGCAAAGATGAAAATGAAGGGCTTGAGCACCAAAAATATGCTTATGTTGTTCATGCTGAGGCTAATGCTATTTTGCACTCACCAGGACCATTAATTGGCACAAGGGCCTATGTAACCCTTTTTCCATGTCATGAATGCGCTAAACTTATTGCAAGCACCAAAGTTGATGAAATTATTTATCTATCTGATAAACACCAGCACAAGGACAGTACTAAAATATCCAAGAGAATTTTTGATTTAGCAGGAATTTCTTATCGCCAAATTAGTATGCGTAAAAACTTAACTGAAAACCTTAATGAACATCTCGCAGCAATGCTACGAGACACCTCTATCTAGTTCAGGGATTTCTGAAATCGTATTTTTGATAAACTCAGCAATTCTGCTTTCATGTGTGAAGTCTTTACCTATACCTTTCATAAAACCAACATGACCACCAAAGCTTGGAGTTTCAAGTTTTACAAATTTATGCTTATTAACAAGCTTTTTATCTGTGCTACTTGAACCAAGAAATGGATCATCTTTAGAGTTAAGGATAAGAGTATTAACTTTAACTAAATCCAATTTGTAGAGAGTTGAGTTTTTTTCATAATAATCCTCTTCATCTTTGAATCCACCAAGAGGAGCTGTTACATAACGGTCAAAATACTTAAGTGATCTAAGTTTTGTAAGGTGAGGAGTTTTCTTTTTAATTTCTGGGTACATGCCTTGTAAGATTCTAAGCTTGTTGAGAATGCTTGCTAAGAAGAATAACTCGTAATGCTTGTTTTTAATTTTAGCAAGTTCAACACTGGACTCACGAAGGCTAAGCGGTGATGAAACAACACTGGATCCTTTAATCTGTGGGTAATTATGTTCTGCTAAAAAATTCAACGTAATACAACCACCAAGGCTATACCCCACAAGAAAAATGTTTTCATACTTGAGATCATTAATAGCAAAATCTACCACGGCCTTAAGGTCTTGGGTCCTGCCTGCATGATAAAGAGTTGAAGTGTGGCTGAAATCGGAACCGCAATTTCTTAAGTTCCAACTGAGAGTATCTACTGAAATCTTTTCAAGTTCTAGGTTGAGACCCTTTATATAAACTGAAGAGGCGGACCCTTCCATGCCATGTGTTTGAATAACTAAAGTCTTATTTTTGGGTGTCTTATAAAAAACCTCTATGGGTACTTCACCGTTTGTGATGACTCTTTTCACTCCAATATTATTGTCAACCTTTCTAAAAATATAAGGATAGAGAGTTTGAAAATGTGGGTTTCTGTGAACTTTTTTAAAGGGAGCAAGAACTCTTTTTTGTAACATGGTATTCCTTTTGATTTTAAAAGATAGAACAATTCTAATGAGCTTGAATACTAATCACAATGGGGAATAAGATTCGCTGCCAATAGCGCCAAGATTAAATTTATTGAGAGGATAATGCAAACTTTAAGCAGCAATGTCAGATCTTTTTGCTGTTATTTTAGGAAGACTAACCTTAAAGCAGGTATTCTGGGATTCCTCTATGGTTAGATCTCCTCCTTGCTTTTGCATAACAGACTTTGAAAGACTTAGCCCGATACCCGTACCTTTTCCTACCTCTTTAGTACTAAAAAAGGGAAGAAAGATTTTTTGTTTAACATCTTGGGGGATACCTGATCCACTATCTGTTACATAGAGGTCAATACTATTTTTATTATCTTCAATTCTAATCTCAACCCATTTCTCAGAGTTTTTTTCAATAGCATCAAAAGAATTGTTTAAAAGATTAAGAAGCACCTGAGAGGTTTGTATTCGTGAGCAATATATTTTCTTGCCTAGCATTTCTCGGTTGGAAATTTTAAGGTCAATTTTGTGGCTTTTAAATCTCTCCTGACTTAACGAGAGAACATCTTTTATAATAGAGGCGATTAAATGATAGTTTTTATTTTCAACAGCTTCATCCCGTGAAAGATTGCGTAAACTAATAACAATTTTGCTGATCCTCTCTGTCGTATTATTAATTTTATTTAAAAGACTCTGGCAGCGATTTAGATCAATATTTTCTTTTTCCAGTAATTTCTTGATAATATTAGAGCTGGCCATAATGATTGTGAGAGGATTATTGATTTCATGGGCTATTCCACCGGACATCTCTCCAATTGCAGATAACTTAGAAACAGTTGCCATTTTGATAGAAGCATCTTCAATTTTAGAGAGCATCTTCTCTCGACTTCTTAAAAGCAATCCTATTTCAGTATTGGGAATATCATCTAGTTCAATATCAATTCTTGCTATATGCTCATCACTGGTTTCATTATTCATTCTTATAAGCTCTTCTATATGCTTACCTACAAGTTGCTCATAAAAGATAACAGGTAAAATACAGGCAATTCCAAGAAAACCAATCTCTAGATAAATAGGGGGAACCTTAATAAATGATCCGAGATAGTGAAAAAGCCCATAATATATAGGCCCCAAAAAAAGGGCGGTTAGTCCAAAAATTCTTAGACCAACACTGGAAAATAAATTTGAAAACCAATTCATCATTCTGTCCTTGAGGTCCTATCGACGAGATAAAGCCTTGGGTTTAATACTTATTTAATCAAGAAACTGGGGCCTTGAGCCGTAAAGAGCTCATGGTAATTAAGAGTCTTATTCTCGTGGTTTTAGTCTCGTCAAGTGCCTTTGGGGTGGAAATGGGAAAGCCTAAGGCCTACTCAAACTACTACGCACAAATGCGCTATCCTGCTGATAATTCAGCAAAATGCTCTTGGGTTAACCAGCGGGTATTAGAGGTGATGCCAGCAAATCAGCACAGTGTTTTGCTCTGCCAAGGAGTTGTAAATTGTTCTGGTTCCATCAGTGGGCGTCATGAAATTGCCTGTGTTGGACGATGTGGAGATCCGACTGTTTGTGCCCAATCTGGAACAGTTAAAAGAGTCCAGTAGGTTATTTTGTACAGAACTGACAAGTTCTTGAAATGAGGAATTTTATCTGCTAAACTAGCCCTCACCTAATATGAAAAATAATAAGTGTAATATCTACATTCAGGTTGGAGACGGCGACAATATCAGCTGGGTACTTAAAAAGTTTAAGCGTCAATGCGACACTATGGGTATCTCAAAAGAATATAAAAAGCGTAAATTTCACCGTAAACCATCCATTAGAGAAAAAGAGAAGACTGAAGCTGCTCAAAAGAGAAAGCTTAAGGAAGATCGTAAAAAGCGTAGAAAAGAAAAGATATAATACTTTGTAGTTTTTTCATTCGATTTTATCCAAAACTGATTTTCTGATACCTATATGACAGCGGAGTGCTGTCGATGAAATCTATTATATTTTCTTTATTATTAACCCTTATTTCTTGCGGCAAGATTCAGCCTGGCTCGATGAACTCGAATGAAATTCAAACAAATGTTGTTATAGGTAAAGATAATAGAAAATTTTCCAACTTGAAAGCAGGTCCTTTTAAGGCCATCTTGTCTCTTAATAGATCTTGTACAGCTTCTTTAGTGGGACATAATCTTGTCCTTACGGCCGCTCATTGTCTTAAGCGTTTTTTAGAAATCAAAGACGGTAAATATGTGTTTAAAAAGATACCTATTGTTTACTTAGGTTATGAGGGAAATGGTAAATATACAGACAAGGCCACTGTTACAAATGCGAAATGGGGAAGCTTGGATTTTGAAAAAAAGAATGAACAGGATTGGGCCGTTTTAAAAATTTCAAAGAACTGGGGACGAACAATTGGCTGGTTTAATATTGCGGATAAAGAATACTCTCAAGATTCTGATGTATATAAAAATTTAATATTAGCTGGCTATAGTAGTGATAAAAAAGGTCTTACTCATCATGAGGGTTGCGAGGTTACAAGCATTGCTGTTGCCAAGAAAACATTAAATCATAATTGTGATATGGAAACAGGCTCTTCTGGTGGGCCATTGTTTAAATGTGTAAATAAGCAATGTTATATATTAGGGGTTCAAAGCTCACATAAAAAAGCTTATTTTGTTAATACTGCCATCCCTTCATTTCGCTTTTATCAGGCTATCCTTGATTGGAAATAAGGTGGTAGATACCTATAAAAACGCCTAGTGGCGGTAAAAAGGCTCCAAGAATAAATATTGGTTTTTGTTTATCTTTCGCTAGGATGGCCCGTCCTGCCATTTTACAACAGGTAAAGTATCCAGAGAGAGATCCCAAAATGATTAACATATCAAACATGTCTAGTATTCGGATATCATCAAAATTTACTTGAGTAAAAAAATTAAGAAATGGCTTTTTATTATGTATTTAAAGCCGATAGGAAGTAAGGAGGCTAGATGAGTAATCCAATATTCGATATATCTGATTTAATCGAAAGCTGTGATAATGATTTTGAATTATTAGAAGAGCTTATAAATGAATTTACGGCTAGTCTTCCTCAAAAGTTTATATCTATGAACAAGGCCTTAAAAATAAAAGATTCAAAGATTTTAGAGATAGAAACTCATACACTTAAAGGTTTATGTGCGACATTTGGATCAAAAGATTTAAGCGAAATGGCATCTAATCTTGAAAATGAGTTTAGATCTAATGGTGTGCCCGAT
>CAYGJN010000033.1:0-23420 GCA_964350135.1 uncultured Bacteriovoracaceae bacterium
ACGATTTCTTAATGCTCGCCTTGATTAAAAACTTTCTCTAGTAAAGATTGAATCTCTTTTGACTTCTCAGATTAATTATAAAATAAAATTTTACCTTCAGGAAAACGATTGAGCTTTTCCATAAAAACTGAATCAATCACTTGCCCTGGTTTTTTCATAACAAGTGGCGAGCCCAGTTTTCTTGCGAATAAAATAAATCCTTCTGCAAAACTACCTACACTAAACTCTTTAGCGGATATTGAAATAGCATTTTTTCTAATAAGTTCAAGCACTAAGGTACTCCCTTGCTTGTTTATCGGAAAAACCGCTATAAGGTATTAAAACTATAAGATTGAAGTTTTCACTCCAGAATTTTAACTAGCTAAAATCACATCAATAATCGATCAATTAGTTCGGGTTAAAACAACGAAATTCGTGACTAGTCGATTGAGTAGTTATGTCAGGATAGCTTTGTTTACACTTGTCTGTAGCACTCCAACAACGTGGATGAAAATGGCAGCCACTTGGTGGATTCATAGGACTTGGCACATCACCTTGTAAAATAATTCTATCACTTTTATGATCGGGGTTTGGAATAGGAATAGCGCTCGTTAATGCTTTTGTATATGGGTGTCTTGGAAGGCCATAAATTTCATCTGCCTTTGCAATCTCAACAATATTACCTAAATACATTACAGCAACTCTATCAGAGATATACTCAACAACTTTAAGATCGTGAGCAATGAAAAGAAAGGTAAGATCTAGGTCTTTTTGAAGATCCATCAAGAGGTTTACAACCTGTGCTTGAACTGAAACATCTAATGCTGATACAGGTTCATCACAAACAATAAACTCCGGCTCAACCGCTAATGCTCTTGCAATACATACTCTTTGTCTCTGCCCACCTGAAAACTCATGTGGATATTTGAAAAGCGCGTCTTTTGGGAGCTGGACATAGTCAAGAAGCTGAAAAAGTCGTTTCTTTTTTTCTTCTTTTGACTTAGCTAGATTATGAATATCAATTGGCTCACCAAGAATATCACCAATGGTCATCCTAGGATTTAATGAAGCATATGGATCTTGAAAGATAACTTGCATTTTTCTTCTTAAGATACGCATCTCATCTTTATCAATATTTGTAATATCTTTACCATTAAAAAGAATTTGTCCTGAAGTTGGTTCTAAAAGTCTTAGTAATGTTCTTCCAAGTGTAGATTTACCACAGCCTGACTCACCTACTAATCCAAGACATTCACCTTTTTTAATACCAAAGCTAACATTATTGACTGCTTTAACAGCTCCAATTTCACGGCCCAAGATACCACCATGAATCGGAAATTTTTTTGTAAGATTTTTTACTTCAACTAGATATTCACTCATGAAATCTATACTCCTTGAACAGGGTGAAAACAACGCACGCTATGCTCTCCAGCAATGGAGCTCATATTAGGAGTTCCTTTTTCACCTCTACAGTCATTTTGAACATTAAAACATCTGTCTTGAAATGAGCAACCTTGTGGAAGCTCAAATAGCGATGGAACCATTCCATCAATCGTAGCCAAACGCCCCTTCTCTCCTTTCAAAGTTGAGTCAAAAGAAGGTATTGAATCCAAAAGACCTTTTGTATAAGGATGCTGTGGATTACTAAATAAGGTTTTCACATCTGCCTTTTCAACTATTCGACCACAATACATAACGGCAACATCATGACAGGTCTCTGCAACTACTCCAAGGTCATGAGTAATAAGAATAATTCCCATTCCCAATTCTTCTTGAAGTTTATTCATTAATTCTAAAATTTGAGCTTGGATAGTCACATCTAGAGCAGTTGTAGGCTCATCTGCAATTAAAATTTCAGGCTCACAAGCAAGAGCAATTGCAATCATTACTCTTTGTCTCATCCCACCAGAGAGTTGGTGTGGGTATTCGTTGACACGTTTTTCAGGAGCTGGGATCCCAACGAGTTTAAGCATTTCAATTGCTTTATTTTTAATATCTTGTTTACTTAACTCATGTGATTGGTGAAGCTTTACAACTTCTTCAATCTGATTTCCAACAGTAAAAACAGGATTTAAAGATGTCATAGGCTCCTGAAAAATCATAGAAATCTTATTCCCACGAATTTTTCTCATCTGCATATCAGAATAATCTAAAATCCTATCCCCTTTCATTAAAATCTCACCAGATGCAATCTCTCCTGGAGGAGTAGGAATAAGTCTCATAATTGAAAGTGCTGTAACAGATTTACCTGAACCAGACTCTCCAACAATTCCAAGTGTGCGACCTTTGAATACATCAAATGAAACATCGTTCACTGCTGTAATCATGCCTCTATCTGTTTTAAATTTTGTTACAAGATTTTTAACTTCTAGAATCTTTTCACTCATTAGTCTTTTCCTCTAAGCTTTGGGTCAAGGGCATCACGAAGGGCATCCCCTAAAATATTCAATGACCACACAAGAAAAAACATGGCGATCACTGCTCCAGCAAGTTGCCACCAGACTTCTCTTGCTAGCTCTAGTTTAGCATCATCAATCATTTTACCCCAACTTGGAGATCCTTGTACCCCTAAACCTAGGTAGGAAAGAATAACTTCTGCTTTTATGGCCGTTTGAAATTGCAATGAAAAATTAATAATCAAAATATGTGTAACATTGGGAATAATATGAATAAACAGTCGTCTCATATGCCCACCACCAATGGCCTGAGCTGCATGAACGTATTCACGGTTTTTGTGACGGATAACTTCGGCCCGTACCAAACGACAAATTCCAACCCATGTTGTTAATCCAAGGGAGAGATAGACGGCCAAAATTCCTTTTCCAAGAACAAAAGCAATGGACACAATTAGTATGATAAATGGAATTGATGAAAAAACAGTAAAAAACCAAACAACTACTTCATCTATCTTTCCACCAAAATAACCTGCTAAGGATCCCAGTACTCCACCAATAATAATGGCCATAAATGCAGTTATAAAACCAATACTTACTGCAACTTCAGTCCCTTTGATTACTTTTTGAAAAACGGACCTTCCAAAAATATCTGTACCGAAAGGATGGGCCCAACTTGGACTTGCATAACTTGGTCCAACTTCTTTAGCCCAGTCAGCCCCTATAATCCCAAGTGCCGAAAGGATAGCAACAAGAATATAAAAAGAAACAATGCTTAAAGAAATAACAGCCGTTTTGTCTTTTAGAAGTCTTGAAAAAGCTTCGGCCCAAAGTGATTTTGGCTTATCTGTCTCAAAATTATACTGCTTCATTTGAATAGCATTTTCTGCTTTATCTAAGCTACTCATTAGAACCTCACTCGTGGGTCAACTACCGTATAAAGTATATCTGTCAGTAAGTTAAAAATTGTATAGATCACTGACATAATAATTGCGATTGCTTTAACCGTAGGGAAATCATTATTATTAACGGCCTGAATTGTTAAATCTCCTAGTCCCGGTATACCAAAAAAGTTTTCGATAAGAAGAGAGCCAAGTATTAAAAAAGGTACCTGAATAACAACTCTCGTAATAATAGGAATCATTGCATTCTTAAGAACATGCTTGAAAAGAACTGCTCTTTCTCCAAGGCCTTTCGCACGAGCTGTTCTTACATAATCCTGGTAAATTTCATCCAACATAACAGTTCTAAAAAAACGTACATCTGGCCCAATTGATATAACAATCAAAATTAAAGCAGGAAGAAGTATGTAAGGGATAAAATATGGAAAACCAAACTCATAGCCAGAGATTTCAAACATTCCAAATTGATAAGCAAAAAAGTATTGCCCCCAGAGAATATAAGCAAGGGATGGAATACTCATCATAGCCACAGTAAAAAAGACAGTCGCCTTGTCCAGTAGCTTTCCTCTATAAAATGAAACAAGAAGTGAAAGCGAAATAGCAAAAGCCAGGGCCAATACAAAAGCCGGCAATGTTACAGTTAAGGAAGGACCTGCACCTTGTTTAATCATATCCATAATGACTTGTTTAGAAGACCAAGACCTTCCAAAATCAAAAGTAAAAGCAGATTGTAAGACATCCCAGTACTGATAGTACCAAGCACGATCCAAACCAAGCTCCACTCGAAGCTCCGCCATTTGTGCAGCGGTTGCATGTTTACCAAGAAGAAGATGAGTTGGATCACCCGCTACTAAGTTAAACAAAACAAAGATTAAAAGAGTAATACCTATTAAAACAGGTATGACATAAATAGTTCTTCTAATAATATAAACCCAAAGATTCATAAAACTCTCTTTTTAGAAATTCTTAAGTAGCGTTTTTTTCTTAGCAAGATCAACGTCAAGATATTTTTCCATACCACTATCCATTGAAATATATTTATAATTCTTTAACCAACCCTGTTGAATGGTAAATTTTTGTCTGTGTACCCCATAGATCCAAGGGACTTCATTAGCTGCCATCTTGTTTAATTTTTCATAGAGAGCTGTTCTTTCAGGTGAGTGTTGCATATAGCGAGCTTTTTGAAAAAGTTTATTAAACTCTGGATTATCGTAGTTAGATCCATTAGCACCAGGAACTTTATTGGGTCCAAAAAGAAGTTGTAGAAAATTCTCTGCATCAGGATAATCAGCTCCCCATGCAAGGCCTTGCATCATAGTTTTCTTTGTTTGAATCTTCTTTTGCAGCTCGGGCCATGGGTTTGTTACTACATTAATCTTAATTCCAATAAGAGCCATTCTTTTAGCTAGAAATTGACCAATCTGTCTGCTTGATGGTGATGATGCTGTATCATAGGTAATTTCAGGCAGACCTTTTCCTTCAGGGTAACCAGCCTTTTTAAGTTGCTCTTTAGCACGCTCAAGATCTGGCCCTAACCAAGGGTTTTTAAAATCAGGAATATTACCAGCAATTCCAGGAGGAACAATAGACTGAGCAGGAAGAGCGGTTCCGTTATAAAAAAGATCATTTGATGTGTATGGGTCATAAGCAAGAGACATTGCTCTTCTTAAATGAATATTATTCTTAAAAAGCGGGTTCTCATGTTGAAAAGCAGAGTAAGTAATATCAAGATCAGGCACAATTTCTAACTTCATACCCTTTTTTTTCATATCAGGAGTGAGATCTTTGGACGGAGTAATCGCTGAATCAAAATTGTCTTTAGGTGGCGAAAGATAATCAATTTTTCCTTTTTGAAAGTTAAGCCATCTAGGCTGGTCCTCAACAAGAATATTAACAACAACTCTTTCAACTAATGGGAGTTTTTTTCCTGCATCATCAAGAAGTCCTCGTTCTTTATCTCCAGGAGCTCCCTCAGAAGGATAAAACTTGTCTCTGAAGTTAGGATTTTTTAAATAAGTAATTTTATTAGTTCGATCAAACCTTTTTAAGATAAAAGGACCTGTTCCTACAGGGTAGTTCAAAAATTCTTCTTTATAATGATTAACAGCTTCTTTAGGCACGGCAAAGAAAAATGGCATAGCAAGAGCATAGAGAAACTGTGGAAAAGGTTTAGTTAATTTAAACTGGATTGTATATTTATCAAGGGCCTTAATGCCTTCAACTTCTTCTAGGAAATCAACTTTTGCATCAGCTTTTGAAACTTTGTCTCTCCATTCATTGAGACCAGCAATTTTTCCATCAATTACCCACCAACCAAGTGCTTTAACATCAGCGGCTGTTCTTTTAATTGAATATACAAAATCTTCAGCGACAAGCTCTCTTCCTTTGCCCTCTGGAAAACACTCATTATCATGAAAAAGTACACCTTGCTTAATTTTAAAAGTGTAGGTTAGTCCGTCTTTTGAAACCTCTGGCATACTCTCTGCAAGATTTGGCTGAAGAGTAAATGGTCTTTTAAGGTAATGATACTCAAGTAGGCCCTCATAAACTCTAGCAACCTCGTTATTTGAATAACGATCGTTTGCAAAAATTGGGTCCAACCCTTTTACTTTTGCGATAATGGCAATTCTAAGAGTTTTTACATCATCGGCTTTGTTACAGCCTGTCAAAAGCAGAGTTATAACTGATAAAGCAATTAAGCAGAATTTCATATGTAATCCTTTGAATTAAATGTCTAAAACTTTAAAATCGTTAGATTTATTACTAATAGCCTAGTGGTTATATCGGAAAAATAAACAAATTTCTAATGCTCTAGCACTAGAGTAGACTAAATCTTTTAGATGTAAGAAAAAATAAAGCTTATGTAAGAAACAAAGCGTTTCAATGACCATCAACTGATGCAATTTGACCCTAAATCTTTATTTTAAAGACATTGGTTAATAAAAAACTCAGCTTTAACACTGCGCTTCCTTGATCCAGGAGTACTTGCTGTCATAACAAATCTTGAGTAATGCCCAATATCCATTTTAGAAAGATCTAGTTGAATAGGTGTTGCTCCTGCTTTGAAGACAAAACTCGCTTTCTCTGGAGTAATGGAAAACTTAAACGGGTACCTCATAGGACAAATACCTGATCTTATGTCTTGAGACTCTCCATTTGACTTACAATTTTCTAATATAGCCTCTCTTTGAGCAGGCTTTAGAGAAGCAAGCTTATAAAAGACTCCCATTCGGCTTAAGATTCTTAGAAATATTTTGTACTCAATTGAGCCAGGAGGAAATTGTTTCTTTAATTCCTTGAAAAAGGCTCCTGAGAATTTTGGAATAAGCTTGTTTTTATCATAACGAGCTTTTAAAAGAATTGGCTCTTGAAAAGGAGGTGTTACAGAGAACATCATTTCCTCTTTACCCTTTTTCTCTTCCCAAAGAGACTCGTAGCCAAAAACCATTTTCTGCTTATCTGCTGTAAAGCGGGCCTTACCTTGACCGTTTAAACAAATCCTGGAAAAAGATTCGTTTAAAACATTTAATGTATCACCTTCTAGGACTGTGGTTGTAGTTGCACAACTACTGAGAAGAAGCACTACCAGAAGCTGGTAGCCTTTTACCGAGGTACTCGTCAATTTTTTGAATCTTAGTTTCAATGGCCGTTCTTTCATCAGGTTTGCCCCCTAGCTCAAGAGCTTTGGAGAAATACTTTTTAGCTTGCTGGAATTTTTTCATGGACAGGTAAACTTCGCCAAGGTGCTGAGCGATGACACTATCATCATTTTGTAATTTAAATGCTAATGACAACTCTTCTAGGGCTTTTTCATGTTCGCCAATCTTATAATAATACCACCCCATAGAATCTCTTATATAACCATCTTTTGGGCTGATAGAGACTGCTTTTTGAATATGAGGGAAAGCTTCTTTATATAGCTCTCTTTCAAGATAGGAGTAACCAATAAAATTCCATGCGTGAGCATTTTCTGGTTCCGCTTTAACTATGGCCGTTAAAAGCTCCACTGAGCGATCGTAGTTTTTGGCCTTATCTTGTAACATTGCTAAATAATATTTTTGAGGATTGGTAAACTCACTTAGGTGGGCCACCTTCTCAAGAGAGTTAATACTTGAGCTCAGGTTATTGGCCATCTCATAATATTGCCCAAGAATAACATTTAGCTCGACTTGCAATTGCGGGGACTTAGTACGTGAGTCAACAAATTCAACCAGCTCATCTTCTTTATCTTTATCCTGAATTGCCATTGCACTAAGCATTTGTGTTATTTGAATAGAGCTATCTAAAAATAATGCGCTCTCTTCTTGAATCTGCATAAATACTTCTATGGATTTTTCATAATTCTTAACTTCTTGATAAATTGCACCCAAATAATAAAGAACTTTATCAGAGCCTGGGACTTCTTCAAGAACAGAGTTGAATATTTTCAAAGCATTCTTATAGTCTTTTTTGTCAGTATAAATAATTCCCAGCTTTACTTTTAAGTTTAGATTTGAAGGATCAATTGAGAGCAGCGCTTTAGCATAGTCAGTGACTTCATCATAGCTTTCCATCGCAAATAGGACCTGTACTAAACGAGTTAGAATGACTCTATTTGAAGCCCATTTTTTAAGAAAGTTTTGATACAGATTTTTTGCTTCTTTTAATTGCCCTTTGTCCTCATAGATAAGACCAAGGCCCAGAGCTGAACGATAATACGTCGGCTCTTTTTTAAGTGACTTTTTGAAAAATTGAGTAGCAAGAGAAACATTATTTCTTTGTAATTGCATTCGACCTTTATAGTAGTCAAATACGCCTTGATCAGCGCTTACTTTAGAACAACGATTAAGCCAATAATCGGCTTTTTTCCATTTCTGTTCATCACCATAAGCCTTTGCGAGAAAGACACAAGCCTCTGTGTTTTTTGCATTTAAGTTAACAATTTTTTTATAAACTTTTTGAGCCTCGCCAAGATCTTTGTAGCTTGTATGAATTCCTGCAAGAAGCATTGCTACTTTTTCAAAATAAGGATCTTTTTGATTATAGTATTTTACAAGAATATCTTTTGACTCAGCAATTTTGCCAACACGAATAAGATCAACTGAGTATTTTAAAGCAATAAAAGTGTCGTCAGGCACAAGCTTATGAACATGCTCAAATAAAATCACTGAAGATTCATAATCGCCTACAAGGGATGCGTGAGATGCTTTTACAAATAAATTAGATGCTAAGTAGTTGACAGATTTTGGGCCTAAGCTTTGAGCTTCTTTAACTAAATCCCCAAGTTTTTCTCTCGTTTTTGTAATAACTTGTGCGTAATCAGCTTGTTGTTGTTCTGTATTTTTTAGAGCTATTGGCTCATTCTTTTTTGTCTTGTGAGCACAAGAATACAGCCCCAGCGCAACGAACAAAATAATAACAAGTCTTAACATTTTTTATCCAATTCTAAGATCCCCTTTTGAATTTATGGGAAGCCTTTAAAATTGATCGGTCCTAAATTAAGGAAAAGTTAGATCCGGTGGATTAATGAGCAAAAAAGACCATAAGTAGACGGAATTACTCAGTTTAATTACCTGCAATGAAACCTTGAACTCTCACTCATAGGCTTTCGCACAATTTTCTTAGAGTTTTTTCGACTATGCGGGTTGACAGGGTCACCTTTGCTTTGATACTTGATTGCTAGTCCAAAGTTGAGCAAAGCATTAGAAGCCCCGCTGTATCGAGTGAGAGCATCAGCTAGCTCTGGCAAAGAGAGAAGAATACCGGAAGGTTTACCAACCTTTATTATTATAGACCACTTAACCTTAGGGGAAGAGACCGATGAAAGACGTTAGAATTATCAAAAGGTACCAAAACCGTAAGCTTTATGACACTTTCCAAAGCTGTTACGTTACATTAGAAGAGATTTCTCAAATCATCCGCGAAGGTAACGAGATTCAAGTTATTGATAACAAAACTAAGAATGACATTACTTACATGACACAAATTCAGCTTCTTTTTGATCAAGAAAGAAAATCTGTAAATTCTGGTGACACTGAACTTCTTAAAGAAGTTATCCGTGCAACAGAAGGAACATTTACTGGATACATTAGATCACTTAGAGGTCTTGAAAGACCAGTTGTTGAGCCTGCTCAACCAACTGCTGGGGTTGACGGTTTCTACGCAAACATCCAGAATAACAGTACTAATGTTGAAACAAATACAACGCTTAACTAAAATAGAGAATATGATTAAATTCTTTTCTATATTGGCCCTAACTTCAACAGTTGGGGCTTTTTCATTATGGGCCAATGACAAGCTCATTACTAACCTTGAAAAAAATAACAAGGCAGCGAAAGCTGATGTCGAAAACTCTACACCAAAAAGTGCTCCAACTGGAGGCAGTTCAAGTAGACTTCATAGGCATACAGTTTCTCTAGCATTAGGGCAGACATTTCTCTACGGTGATTTTTCCGACCTTGGAGATGACTCTATAACTGGTGAGGCTTATTATTCTTATGGCGCAAGCTACTCATTTGATTTTATAGCTAATTTTCATTATTCAACTCATGATTCTGGGGAACACGAAGTGGATCTTGGTGGTGTGGCTCTTGGAATTAAAAGTCGTTTTTTTGAGTTTGACTCTTTTGCACCATATGCAATTGCAGGTTTAGGGTTTTACCTACCAACTGTTACAAGAACAGTTTCAGGTGTTCCCACGGACTCCAAAAGTAAAGTTACTCTTGGTCTTCACTTAGGAGCAGGTTGTGAACTTCACCTAAATGATAAAGTTAGCGTTGGACTTCTTGTTCACTACCATAATCCTTTTGATGTTAAACAAGACGAGGGGTTTGGTGGAGAAGTTGAAGGATCTTACGGTAAGCTTCTTATGACGGCCGGCTATACTTTTTAAATGAATTCCAAAAGATTCTACGTTTTCACTGGAAAAGGAGGCGTAGGAAAAACGCTTACAGCACTCTCCTTTTCACAATATTTAAAAAATCAAAATAAAAAAATTCTCTTTGTAGATTTTGAACAAGGCGAAGGAGAAAAGCTTTGTGAAGATCTTCAGATTCCTCACTTGCGCTTAGACTTCATGAAAAGCACCCAAGAATATATTGGCAGAAAACTTAAGTCTGAAATTGTTGCTAGTTGGGTCTGCTCAACTCAGTTTTTTAAAGCAATGATTAATATTATTCCAGGCTTTAGTTATCTTATTTTTCTTGGACATCTCCTTGATATGTTAAAAAAAGATCCAGAACTCACTATTATCCTAGATTCTCCTTCAACAGGGCACGCTATAACCATGCTTGAAGCTGCTAAAAATTATGGCTCAATTTTTAGGGCCGGTGTTTTGTTTAATGATATTGTGAGCATGCTTAAATTCATTAAAGATGAGGATGTTTTAAAGATTAATATCTGCACTATCCCAACTCAAATGGCCCTTAATGAATCCTTTGAGCTTTCGCATCATATAAAGACTTTAACCTTTGAAAATGTCAGTATCTTTTTGAATTTTTCTCTTACAAAACTCCCCCTCGAAAAGGAAAAAGAACTACCTTTTTTTCTTCAAGAGAAGCTCTCTATGGAAGAAGAACTAGAAAAAGAGTTTAATAGTAGATTCGTAACGAAATTACCTTATAGTATCCAGAGCAAAGGGATAGATCGAGTTCATGAGTTAAGTGCTCTTTGTCAGGACCTTGTTTAATGATTGAAAAAAAATTAGAAGTCTTTTGTGGCACTGGTGGTGTAGGAAAAACAACATTGGCAGCAAGCCGTGGTATTTTCCTAGCAGAACAAGGGAAGAAAGTTCTTTTAATCACTGTAGACCCTTCAAAAAGGCTAAAAGAAGTTCTGGGGTTAAGTGAAGATAAAGCAGGAACCCTAGAGTCTATCAATTTTGAGCAAGATGATAAAACTATTGCTCTAGACGCTCTTTTGCTTTTACCTGAGCAAAGCTTTAAAAGAATGATCCAAGAGCATCATAAAAACCCAGATAAAATTTTAGAAGCTATGGAAAAAAATGAAATTCTAAAAATTCTCATGAAACCTTTTGGGGGCCTTAACGAGATACTAGGATTAGTTGAACTTAACTATAGAATAAAAAGAAATGACCATGATGTTATTATTGTTGATACACCACCCGGAAAACATTTTTTAGATTTTCTAGAGAGCGGTGATAAAATACACCAATTTTTCAACAAAAGCTTTATGGATGCTTTTAGCTATCTTGAAGAAAAAGCGACGGCCAAAGGTCCATTACAACTTCTGATTAAAACTGGCATCAAAAAATTACTCAGCTATTTAGAGACTGTCACAGGGAAATCTTTTGTAGAAGAGTTTATTGGTGCTATTAATTTAGTTTATCAATTAAAAGACGAGTTTATTGATGCCAGTAGCTTACCTATAAAAATGAAAGATCATCATTTGGCCCATTGGTATCTTGTAACCTCGGTTAATCAAGAAAAACTCTATGAAGCAAGTCTTTTAAAAGAAAAACTCGTTGAGTTCAATGATAATGAAATGTCATTAATTATTAATAAATCACTTAAGGCACCTCTTGAGCAATGGGATGCAAAATCAGAGCTGACCATCAAACTTAAAGAAAATATGCTAACACTTGAAAATAATTTACTAAAAAAACTCTCCCCTCAATTTAATAGAACCTATCTTTTTAATGAGATTTTAAACTCATCACCTAAAAAGCATATTGAGGGCCTTATTCCGACCTGGTTACAATACCAAGGAGTTCCCAATGAACTATAAAATTAATACCAAACAAGAACTTGAACAGTTCATTCTCACCAATTGGGACTCAGTTAATAGTTATCTTGATTCTCAAAGTAATGGACTTGAAGTTCCAATATACTCAAGTTGTGATATTAGAGAGAGCTCAGAAAAATATGCACCAGTTGATTTAAACCTATACCCTGCTGGCTTTAACAATCTTTGTAGCCAAGATCTTTCTGTTTGTGGTGAAACATTTAAAGAAATTATCCATAGATTTAGCCCTAACTGCAAAAAAGTATTTATTATTCCGGAGTCCCATACTAAAAACCTTTTCTATCTTGATCATCTTTATTATCTCTCTAAAGGAATTCAAGATGCTGGTTTTGAGGTAAAGTTAATATCTCTAGACCCTGAACTTATGACTCATGGTGATCTTAAGCTTAAATCTCAATCAGGTTTTGATCTCACTATCTACAAAGGCATAATAAAAGAGCACTTTGTAACAATTGAAAGTACTAATGAAACTTGCTGTATGGCGATTTTAAATCATGACCAGAGTAAGCCACTAGAAATAGATTGGGATAGTATTAAAACTCATGTTGTTCCAAGCCCCCATATTGGCTGGTTTAAAAGACAAAAAACAAGACATTTTGAACTTTATGAAAAAGTACTAAATGAGTTCTGTAATGAGTATTCAATTAACCCATACCTCATGCAAGCAAGCTTTAAAACAGTAAAAGATGTAGATTTTTCAACTAAAGAAGGACTCGATCATCTTGGGAAATCTGTTGATGAACTTAAACAAAGTTTAAATCCTTCACAGAAAATCTTTGTCAAGGCCAGTCAAGGAACTTATGGCATGGGGATTATGGTGGTAAATAACGGCGAAGAAGTCATCAGCATGAACCGGAAAAATAGAAATAAAATGGATATTGGAAAAAATAAAATAAAATTTACTTCCGTATTAGTTCAAGAAGGAATTGATACAATGGTGAGCTTTGATGGAATGCCAGCAGAGGTAACTATTTATCTTGTTGGAGGAAAAAGTATTGGAGGTTTTCTAAGAGGAAACCCAAACAAGGACCAACAAGAAAACCTAAACTCTAGAGGAATGGTTTATCAGAAAATTTCTATCAGTCAGATTAGAGCAAATACAGACGACAAAATAAAAGAATCTGTTTATTCTACTATTGCAAGACTTTCCACTCTGGCTTCAGCCTATGAGATTAGGGAAGCAACCAAGACAATAGTTTAGTGAGGACGTTATGATGAAAGGTGCAAAGGCCAGCATGATTGAGGCCATCGGCGATACTCCCATTGTTAAACTCTCAAATGAGTTTACTGGAGTTGAATCTGAAATTTATGTAAAACTAGAATACTTAAACCCAGGTGGATCAACGAAAGATCGCATTGGTGTTTATATGATAGATCAGGCCGTTAAAAGTGGTTTATTAAAGCCGGGCGGTACAATAATTGAAGGTACTTCGGGAAATACTGGAGTTGGTATAGCAATCTATGCAGCACTTTATGGATATAAATGTGTTTTTGTTATGAATGCAAAGCAATCAAAGGAAAAGCAAGACAATCTTAAAGCTTATGGAGCTCAAGTAGTTGTTTGCCCAACAGATGTTGAACCTGATGATCCGAGGTCTTATTATAGTGTTTCCAAAAGACTTGCAAAAACTATTCCTAACTCTTACTACGTTAACCAATACGATAATCTCTGGAATAGAGAAACTCATTATAAATACACTGCGCCTGAAATCCATAGACAAACAGAAGGTGAATTTGATGTCTTCATGGCAGCTGTTGGAACAGGTGGAACAATTACAGGTTGTGCTCAATATTTCAAAGAACATCTACCTAATATAAAAATTATTGGAGTTGATTGCGTCGGTTCAATCATTGCAGACTATTGGAAGACAGGAAAGATTGGAAAAGCTCACACCTATGTACTTGAGGGTATTGGGGAAGACTTTATTCCAGAAAATTATGATTTTAAAAAAATTGATGGGTTTGAAGTTGCTGGAGATAAAGAAAGTTTTCTTATGACAAGACGTCTCTTAGCAGAGCAAGCTGTTTACACAGGTGGCTCTGCAGGTGCAGCAGTTCTTGGTGCAATCAATTATGCAAAGAAACTATCTAAACCTGAACGAATCATCGTACTTTTACATGATTCAGGAAATAGGTACTCATCTAAGATCTTTAATAATGACTGGATGTCTGATAATGGCTACTGGGATTCTTCATTTAATATAACTATAGAGCAGGCCCGAAAAAAACTTAAAAAAGAAAAAGTCATCCATGCTGCTGATGCTAGTTCTTCAATTGGTCAGGTTGTAGATATTATGACTGCAGGACATTTCCACACATTACCAGTTGTTAGTAATGGTGAAATTGTAGGAGTTGCAAAGACCGATGACCTTATGAAACCACTATATGAAGAAACTCTTTCTCATAGTGATAATATTGCAACTGTATACTCTCAAAACTTTGTGGTTCTTGCTCAAACTGAAAGATTAGATGAAGTTGTTAAGGCCCTAAAAGAAAATAAAGTTGTTATTATATCTGAAGATAAAACTCCTATCGATATTCTAACAGAATCTGATGTACTAAGACTTACGAGGACATAATGGCAAAGATTAAAAATCTAAAAAAACTCGCTTTTGATACAAAAACAATTCATGCAGGTGGACATCCTGATAAAGAAACAGGTGCAGTTATGCCACCTATTTATCAGACATCTACTTATGCTCAAAGTTCTCCTGGCAAACACCTAGGCTATGAGTATACTCGGTCTCACAATCCAACAAGGACAAGACTTGAAGAGTCTTTTGCTGCACTTGAAAATGCAAAATACGCATTAGCTACGGCAAGTGGACTTTCAACTAATATGCTTATCCTTCACACTCTACCAAAGGGATCTACCATTCTTTGTGGAGATGACGTGTATGGTGGAACTTATAGAATGTTCACCACAATATTTAATGAATTTTATAATTTTATTTTTATAGACACTACTGATGTCAAATCTGTTGAAACACAGATTAAAAAATCAAAGCCTGTTCTTCTATGGCTAGAATCACCAACAAATCCTCTTCTTAAAATTTCAGATATTAAAAAACTTACTACAATTGCAAAAAAACATAATGTCCTAACTGCAGTAGATAATACTTTTTTAAGTCCTTACTTCCAAAAACCTTTGGACCTTGGAGCTGACATTGTTGTTCACTCTGTTAGCAAATACTTAAATGGTCATAGTGATGTTATTGGCGGTGCTATAATGCTCAATAATAAAAAAATCTATGACAAACTTTGGTATCTACAAAACTCTATAGGCCCAACACAATCTCCATTTGATTCATGGCTCGTTCTTAGAGGAATTAAAACTTTAGGAATTAGAATGCGCCAGCATGAGGCCAACGCTTTTAAAGTGGCCAAGTTTTTAGAAAAACACCCTAAGGTAGAATCTGTTATTTACCCAGGACTTAAATCTCACCCTCAACATGGTATTGCAAAAAAACAAATGAGTGGCTTTGGTGGCATGATTACTTTTTTTATTAAAGGTGGCCTTAAAGAAGCTAAGAAATTTCTTTCTAGTGTAGAGCTTTTTACATTAGCTGAAAGTCTTGGTGGAGTTGAAAGTCTTATAGAACATCCTGCCATTATGACTCATGCGTCTGTTCCTAAAAAAGTACGTGAAGAGCTTGGTGTTAAAGACACTCTTATTCGAATTTCAGTTGGTATTGAAGACGTAGATGATTTAATCAAAGACATAAATCAGGCCTTGAGAAAATCCTTCTAAAATTTTATTTGAGAAGAAAAATCAATGCGTCTAAATCTGAGGTCTATCTCCATCAGTTTTTTATCAGGCTTTATAGCTAGATTCCTGTTCCCAAGCCTTTAACATCTATTTTTTTAAGCTCTTGCTCTTGTTCAAGTTCAAGTTTTTGTTCTGGCTCTATGGCTGGTTCTTCTACTGTAGTCTCTATGGTTTCATCAACTTCGGACTCTTCTATAACTTCGGATGCCTTTGGTGGGTAGTAAGCTGATGGTTCATCATAACGGCTTAGGATCTCACCATCTCTTAGATATCTTTTGGCCATAATATAAGCGCAGTATACTTTTCCATGGTCTGAGTTTATATCTTCTTTTTCACCGCTAGCAAAAATTAACCCGTCATCTTGAACTAAAGTCTCTAAAGAGAGCCAGCTTTTACAAAAATCAGACTTGCTCTTTTTATGACAATTGGCCTCAAACTTTAAAATATCAATTGAGTGCACCCCTTCTTTAATATGTACTGGCTCTCTGCAGGCATCTACTTCCCATCCTTTTTTCATAAAACGGTAAGACTCATGCTCAAATTTTAAGACACATTTATTTTTTTCAATATAGATAACTCTCTCAAGGAGCCCAAAAGGAAAAGTTTTATGAGTCACCTCAACTTTAAAGTCTGTATCAAGGCAGTCCCCCATAGAATTGGAGTTAAGACCTGCTTGAGTATTTAAAGTGAAAAAAATCATAAATAGGAAAACTTTAAACTTTGTCATTATTGACCTCAAAAATCATAAATGTAGTATCATTTTTTTGAAAACGTCCTTCTTTATTCATCTTTGAGCTCATAAAGAGTTCATCAATAAACTCTGCTCCATCAAGGCTCCATTTTCTTTTTAACATTGTTTCTAATTCATCCATACGAAATTCATCTTCAAAATTTAAGGCCATACCGTGAGAACAAATATAAAACTTATCACCTGGATTAAATTTTAATTTACTAATTTTTCCATCTTCTGCTGCTTCTACTTCTTTGCCATTCATATAAAGATGAGAGTAACCAATATTAATAATATAAGATTGCAGGTCATTAATATCTGTTAACATCACAAAAAGAGAATATGGTTCTTCTATCTTTTCATTTATGGCTTGATAAAATGCTTTTAAATCCCTGCGCTCACGATTTTTTTTGCCCATAAAACTTAAAACTTCTTCTAAAACAGTCGTTAAGCTTGTGGAGCTTGCTGTACTAAGGAGTACTGTGGTCACTTGATCCTTATGAACAAATACATCCCAAAATTCACTATGAGATGATTCTCCTGCACCATATTTACATTGAATGCCAATTCTACCAGCTTCAATAATTCTTTTTGGTACCATATCTTTATGAATTTTCTTGATTCTCTCTAATTGAAGACTAAGATGTTTTGTAACCTTATCTAGTTCTTTATCAAAATCATCTATATATTCCTGATCAGTATCAACTTCAAATAACAGATCACTGATCTCTTTCACACCATTAAATTGTGAAATAAGAAAACCCATTCCTTGATTTTGTTCAATAACACCTTTCACTCTATTGCTTGAAATAAGAAACCGATTGATCTCACCTTCTTGAGTATCACTCATAGTCTGAGAGTCTACGACTAAATAACAAACAGAGCGTGGGCTCATTTGATCTAGCATATTGTTCAACTCTTCAAGTGCAATAAGCCCATCCAGAAAATAAACTCTGCTTTCTGATTTATCCAAAGTTTCAAAAAATGCTTTCTTGCTCGATAGCTCATAATAGACTGACAGTTTCTCGAAAACTGGAGTCATTTTATCAACAAAAGATCCTAAATCTAAAAACGTCCATGTGGCCATAAGTTAAACTCTCAAAATAACTTAGATGATACCTAATTTTCCCTGAAATTATAAATCTATTTAGAAGCAAAATCCTCTTCCGATAAGGATAAAGATATGGGCAAAAAAAATAATGTCATACCTATTTCATCTGTTTTAACGAATGTGACTCTTCTCGCACTTAGTGAAGAGGTATCAAAGCTTAAAGGGGAACAAAAAGATATTTGCGAAATGGCCGCAAGATCAATTCTTTTTGCTCTGGACCTGAAAGATCATTATACATTTGGTCATAGTACGCGAGTGGCCCATTTCAGCCTTCAGCTTGGCAAGCAGCTTGGCCTAAGCGAAGAAGAAATGTATGAATTAGAACTCTCCGCCCTTTTTCATGATATTGGAAAAATTGGAACTCCAGACGCAATTCTTACTAAGCCTGAAAGACTTAGTCCGCAAGAGTTTGAGGTTATGAAAAAACATCCTGAAATGTCATATGAAATCCTTAAAAATTTTAAGCCTTTTGAAAAGATTGCAATAAACACAAGACATCACCATGAAAGGTTTGATGGTCGTGGCTATCCTGATAAATTAAAGGGCGAAAATATTCCTCTCTTTTCTAGGATTATTCTTATTGCTGATACTTTTGATGCTATGACTTCAACTCGTCCATATAGAAAAGGGCTGCCTTATGAAACTGCCTTTTATGAACTGAGACAGTTTAGTGGAAGTCAATTTGATCCTAAATTAGTAAAACATTTTATAAGAGCACTTTCTTCTAAAGAAGAGCGAACACTTACGCGATTTAATCTTTCAATAATTCAAGGTGATTTCGAAAAAGACGCTGCCTAAACTACTGATTACATTCAACAGGCTTTTCCCCATTATGAATTTTTAATAATTGTCCTTTGGCACAATCATCCATTGAGAAATAAACTTCTCTTGTAGCACAACTAATCTTTATCTTTTTCTCTGTATTATTTTTTTGATGTTGAGCACATTGCATATAATTTTTTTCATTCACACAGGCCCAATAACTCTTCTCACAATTATAAACAAGTCCTCGTCCTTTAAACTCGTAGCGTGGAGGATCGTAATTGATATCTGGTTGAATTTTAATACTACTTAACAATTCACGGTAAGAAGTCACTTTCTCACTATCACTTTGTGGAACAGCAATCTTATCCTCATTTTCACCCATACTTACAATACTCTCTTGCTCTTCAATGACTTCACTAATGGCCTCACTGGGCTCAGGTTCTTGAGTTGGCTGATCGTCCTGCATATCAGAAATTTCATCGGCCATAGAGGGTGGTTGTGTTTGTGGGTCTAGTTGTGGAGCTTCCTGTGTTGACTCTATAGGTAGCTCTTCTTGAGTAGCTTCTACTGGCGGCTCTTCTTCTTGTGTAGTATCTGTTTCTAAGTTTGGCTCTTCTTCTACAGGCACAGCATTTTCTTTAGCTATTTCATCCACTTGTATTTTGGCCTTAACAATTTCTGGCATATCATCTTCTGCTTGATCAAAATCATTTGTCTCCGCTATTTTTTTATTTTTTGTTATTGGAGTTGGGCCATCTTCTACTGGATCTTGTGTCGTCGCTATATCAAAAATTAAATAGCCAATAATAAGCATGAGAAAAATTTTGGGGAAATTTTTTTTATCCTGGAGTTTTTCCAGAAGACTTGCATCTGAAGAATTATCATCACTTACTTCGTTCCCAGAAGATCTTTTTTTAAATTTGTCTTTTAGTTTAGAAAAATCCAATACAACTCCAACTACTTGATATTATACTACTAGCTAGCAAAAGGATCGAATCTAAAATGACAGAATTAACTGAAGGCATTATTCGCTACAAAACCAAGGAGTATCGTCAAGAACTTCTCCATAAGCACTCAGATGTCTCTGAGCTAGAGTATTGGCGAGAAATACTCTTTAATATTAACTTAATTGGCGAATATGAAGACAAAATTGGATTTGGAAATTTATCAAAAAGATTTCAAAAAAAAGGATTTCTGATCACTGCTAGCCAAACAGGCTCTCTACCTCACCTTAAAAATGAACATTATTGTCTAGTCTCAGATTTTAACTTAAGTGATTTTTCTCTTAGCTATGCAGGTCTATTGCCTGCTTCAAGCGAGGCCCTTACTCATGGTGCCCTCTATGAAGCGGATTTAAATATAAATTACGTCTTTCATATTCATCATGAAAAAATCTGGAAGGGTCTTTTAGAAGATGGAGAGCCTAAAGTTTCAAAAGGCATTGACTATGGAAGTCCAGAGATGGCAGAAACAGTTAAGAGTTTAGCAAAAGACCCTAGTATAAACCTTATTGCCATGGAAGGGCACAAAGACGGAGTTCTTAGTTTTGGAAACTCAGCTTTTCAAACAGGTCAAGCTCTTCTAAATACTTTTCAGAAATATATTCTTTAAGTAGTTTTTTCAATGCAGAAATATTAGTTTCAGCTAAAAAAATACTTTGAAACCTCATCTGCTCTTCAGATGTAAAAAATACACCTGTTTTATTATCAGAATTATAAGTATCAACATTTTTCAATAATTCTTTTTTGGTAAGTAATAGCCAAACGCCAATACCAGCCTCAGGTTTATAAAATGAAAAAACACGAGAGAGTTCTCCCATGGAATGCCTGGTATTTATTTCGCATAAAGGATTTAAATAAACCTTATCTTGATCACGGTAAAGAAACATATCAATACTTAAATTTTGATTACATTTTTCAGCGATAAGTTGAGAGACTCTTTTTATTTCAGGTTCAAATTTATTAAAGTTAAAATCTCTAATAAGAACTCCTTTAAATGCCCCTTTGGAATTATTAATAATCTCACTTATATAAAACTCTTTATTTCTATACTGCACACTAAAATCAATTACTCTTTTTCTAAATGGCTCAAGGATTAGTGGAAACTTCAAATCTTTTGGAATATTTTTTTTGTCTTGAATTAATCTAAAGCCTCTAGCTGAGAAACTATCAACAGGCTTTAGCAAGACTTTGGAATCAAAAAAAGAAATCTTCTCACAAAGCTCCTCTCTCGAATTAATGACAAAACTATCATTATAACTAAGCTCATCTATTTTAATAGTCGTACTAAAGACCTTTGAATTGAACTTATGAGCATGAACTCCCTCTAAATCTCCCCACCAATTACAATTATGTCTTTGCTCTGTGAGCTCCGGTAAAGTAAAACCTAGACTCTTAAGCCTTTTTAAATAATAAGCAGAGTATTTATTTTGAGTAGAAATTTTCAGTTTAGGATCTTTATTCAGTAAAAAAACTATATACTCAAGCTCTGAGCTATAATCTTGCCCCTTGGGTTTATTATAGAGTTCTTCTTCAAAGTTTAAATTAATACGATAAATTAACTCTTCCATTGCCTTCTATGAGTAATTGAAAAATCATCTTTGTATTCTTCTAAGTTTTTAACAAAATCTACTCCTAGCCCAGCAGCTATTCGTCCTTTTGAGTCAAACCTTTGTCCTTTTGCCCGTGCAGGAGTGAGGGGCTCTGGAAGAACTAATCTATAATAATCCCAAAGAGATTTTTCTGTTTTTTTGCTCATCCAAAATGCACCAAAAGCAACATGGGAAATCTCATCTTTATACACCTGATCAAGAATATTTGAAGACTCATGGTCACCATATTCCTCAAATAGATCTCTGTAATAAGAAGCAAAATCTAAATTAGCAGATTCAAAAGTTAATGCCATAACGGCCAAGTACTCTTCAATATTAGTTATGCCTCTCATTTTTTCCCAAAAATAATCATTAACTTCAATATCTCCAAAACTAAGACCAAGCTCTTCCATTCTATTGCAATAAAGTTTTAAATGTTTTTGCTCATCACTTAAAGTGGAGAGAAGCCCTGTCTTAAACTTTAAGATCTCAGGTGTATTGCCTTTAACACTAAGGAGCATATGGGCCATAATCTCAATGGCCAAAAGTTCATGGTTTGCAAAAAAATGAATGGCCTTTGCTCTTTCATCTTGCTGGTGAAGTTTATTTTTTTTAGGAAACTTCACATTACTCTCACTTATTCTAAGAGTCTTAGGCCTTCCAGGTAGCAAAGGACAACTATAATCATAATGAGTTTCTTCTAAGGACTTTCGGTCTAGTTCTTTTAAAGGGAGTAGTTTATCAGTAAGTGAGTCGCCCAAAAGAATGGTCTTTGCCCAAGATTCTAGGTTCATGATCTTTTCTTTGTTTTCTTCCTAAAGCGAGTATTTGATTTTTTCTTTGTAGAACTGGAGCCCGGTCTTTTGCTCGTATTCTTTCTGTCACTGCTGTAATTTGATCTTTTTCTATAATTAAAACGTCTTTCTTTGAAACAATTGTCGCATATTGCAAAATCATGCTCATGGGGTAGTTTTGCCCCACAACTAGAGCATTGAGGAACAATTCTCTCTGAAAGAAGATCATTCAATTTTTCAACGGCCATACTTTTATTGGTTAATAACTCAGTTTCATTAAACTCAAAATTCTTATTATCAAAATGCCTTGCAAGCCATTGGTAAAGTTCAACACATTTAATAGATGTTTCAAGATAATCAATATTTGAAGATTTAGAATCAATATCTTCATTGATAATTGGCTGAGAGCGAACATAATTATTAATAATATAGATAAAATATTGAACATGTTCAGCTAGTCCAAGATTAACAGGAGCGCATGAAAAGCCAAACAGCTCTGATGAGCTTAAGGTATCTTTTCCAAAGTTTGCCTGCTCTACCATCTCTGTTACTTCAATCATCTCTTTAAGATCAACACAATAAAATGGTTTTCTAAATGTCATTGTATTAAAAAGTCTCAAGAACTCTGAAAGCTTAAGCTCTGGCAATGAGTTTGTTTGAAGAGCACTATTAACTTTATTGTAAATCTCTAAATCCGGACCAACCATGGCTTCTGATTTTTGAGAAAGCTCTTCAGTTAAAGCTTCTTGGACAAGTTCGAGCCCCTCTTCTACTCTTTGCAGACAAGTCACTTTCCCAACTGGAAAACGTTTAAACCGTCCAGCTCGTCCAGCAATTTGCTTTATTTCACTATTCGTAATGATATGCTCTTTAGAATTGATAAACTTACTTAGTGTTGTAAAAACAATTCTTTTAATGGGTAGATTCATTCCCATTGCAATAGCATCTGTACTTACAATAATATCTGTTTCACCAGAGTCAAATTTTCTGGCCTGCTCTCTTCTTACTTCGGGACTTAATCTTCCATAAACAATAGAAACTTTATGACCAATTCTTTCAAGATCACTTTTATACTTAAGTGCATTTCGTCTTGAGAACACTATTAAAGCATCATTTTTTTGTAATTGATCTGCTTTAATCTTAGTCGGCAAAACCTCAAGTTTTGTCATACGCTCATAATCTTTGATGATAAGTTCATCACCACAGAGCTTAACAATTTCTTCAACTAGGTCAGTAACTGATGGATCTCCACAAATATGTATTTCTGGAGCTTGCATACTGACAAGCGCTCGTGTCCACGCCCACCCTCTTTGGGAGTCAGTAATCATTTGAATCTCATCAATTACACAAAGATCAAACTTTTCTTTTAGTCTGGCCATTTCAATCGTTGATGAAGTGTGAGTTCCATCTTCAACTTCGATGACCTCTTCACCTGTAAGCAAGCTAGTCCTTACCTGCATCTCATTAAGAGTATCGTAAAGTTCCGTGGCCAAAAGTCTCAAAGGTGCAAGATAACAACCTTTTTCAACCTTTGAGAGTGCCTGAATCGCATGATAAGTTTTTCCTGAATTCGTTGGACCTCGATGGTAGACGATAGTTCGCCTCATTTTTCTAGCGTCAGTATAAAGCCAGAATTGTGCTAGGT
>CAYGJN010000034.1:0-23349 GCA_964350135.1 uncultured Bacteriovoracaceae bacterium
AATCTTATGTTAGAAATAACAACCAAAATATATTGTTCTTGTGGTTGAAAGAGCCTTTGCTTGTATAAGTGTTGCTACTCAAGAAATCACGGCCAATGAAGCTTACCGTGATGGAATGCCAAAACTTCTAGATATTTATCATGTGCCACATTGGGACCAAGCTGATCCTGAAAACTCTACAAGAAAAACCATTGAAGCCCTTGATGCCCTTTGGGCAAAAGAAGGTGACAACTTCTGTGCCATGACAATGGAGCTTGTTCAGGGTGAGGGTGGTTTTATCTACGGACCTCGTGAGTTTTATGTAGAGATTTTTGAATGGGCAAGAAGAAAAGATATTTATATTTGGATTGATGAGGTTCAAACTTTCTGTAGAACAAGAGAACTTTTCGCTTACCAAATGTTTGAACTTGATAAGTATGCAGACATTGTAACAATTGCCAAGGCCCTTCAGGGTGCAGGTGTTATTTTCACTGAAGAACTTAACCCAAAACCTGGTCTCATTGCTGGAACTTTTAATGGGGCTATTCCTTCTATAAAGGCCGGCAAAAAAGTTCTAGACTACCTAACCCAGGGTGGATTTTATGGCGAAGGCGGTAAAAATCACGAAATTGAAAAGAAGTTTTTAACAAAACTTCAATCCTTAGCAAGTGGGGCATGTAAAGGAAAACTTGGCTACTCTGGTGGTATTGGGACTATGATTAGTTTTGAAATTGGAGACTCTTCAAAAGAAATTACTTTAGAGTTTATTAAAAAACTTTTTGATAATGGAATTATTTCGTTTATTGCTGGAAAGAACCCGACAAGGGTTAGATTTCTTTTACCTGTTTGCCTAACTGATGAACATATTGATGATATTTTTAATATTATTGAAAAAACAGTTCACGAGGTTGTTAAGTAGTGTTTCTAATTCGCTCAGTACACTCAAAAGATTTAGAGTACCTCTACGAACTGAGCAAATTAGAAAACTTTATCAATCTGCCTCAGAATAAAGAAATATTAAAAAAGAATATTGCAAACTCTGAAAAAGCTTTTTTGCATCCAGATCAAGATAAGTCTAAAAATTACTTTGTTTTTGTTTTAGAGAACACTGAAACAAAAGAAATCATTGGTGTCTCTCTTATTCATGGTCAGCATGGAACCGATGAGGAACCACACTTCTATTTTAGGGTTACCCAAGAAGAAAGATTCTCTAAAACTATTAATACTGGATTTATTCACGGAATTCTCGAGCTTGATTTTGAGCCTAATGGGTATACAGAAGTTGGAGGCCTTGTTCTACACCCTGACTATAGAGGTAATAAGGCAAAACTTGGAAAACAGATTTCTTTCTCTCGTTTTCTCTTTATGGGATTAAGGCCAGAACTTTTTACTAAGGTTGTTCATGCAGAGCTACTCCCTCCCTTGGACAAGGATGGAAATCCACCGCTCTGGGAAGCAATTGGACGTAAATTTACAAATATGGACTATCATGAAGCTGATAAATTGAGTCGTGTAAATAAAGAGTTTATTCTCTCATTATTTCCACAACAGAAAATCTACAAAGCGCTTCTTCCTATTGTGGCTAGAAATAATATTGGCAAAGTTGGAACAAGTACTGAACCTGTAAAAAAAATGATGGAAAATATCGGGTTCAAATATATGAATGAAGTTGACCCCTTTGATGGTGGTCCACATTACCGATGTCTACTTTCGGATATCAAGCCTATTAAAAACTTAAAGAACCTCGTGGTTAAAATTAAAGACAAAGTCGAACAAACTAATCCAGTACTGATGACTCTAGACCTCAAAGACTATGCATTCTCTTGCACAATGGTTATGGCACAAATTAAAGATGATGTATTAGTCGTTGATCAGACAACAGCTGCAAGCCTTAAGCTTAGTGAAAACTTTAAGACTTCTGTTATAATGCTATAAGAGGAGTTTTTATGAAAACAACATTTCAACTTAAAGGTGATTTCTTTAATAATAGTTATCACACTATTGAAAAAACAGGCAAAACTGGCGCTGATCAAATTATCGAAAAATTCTCTCCCGCAAATACAGATGAAAAACTTTGGGAAATAAATGTTTATTTTAATCATATAGATAAAGTTATTGAGTCTGCTTCCCATGGATATAGTTCATGGAGAAAACTTTCATTTGAAGAACGTGCCAATTATTTAAATCGTTATAAGGAAATAGTTCTTACAAAAAAAGATGATATTGCTAGGGCCATTGCACTTGAAACTGGTAAACCACTTTGGGAAGCTCTTACTGAAGCAAGCGCTTTGCCAGCCAAGGTTGCAGTAACTGTAACAGATTCATTAAAAAGAATTGAAACAATTCAGTATAAAGACATTGCAGATAAAACTGATGGTTATGTTTATCATAAACCTCTTGGCACATGCTTAGTGATTGGACCTTTTAATTTTCCATGTCACCTAGCTAACACTCAAATACTTGGGGCATTATTGGCGGGCAACAGTATTATTTTTAAGCCTTCTGAGAAAACAGCTTATAGTGCACAATTAATGATTGATTGTTTTCATGAAGCAGGATTTCCTGAAGGGGTAGTTAATCTTATTCAAGGTGGCGCAAGAACAGCAACGAGACTAATTAAAGAGAAAAGCGTTAAGGGAATTTATTTTACAGGTTCAGTTGAGGTTGGAAAAAAAATACTTGAAGTTACACACAAAGATATCTCAAAACTTGTGGCACTTGAGCTCGGTGGCAAGAATACTACAATTATTCATAAAGATGCTCCTACTAAAATGGTAGTGGGAGAACTTATTAAATCCTGTTTTCTAACTGCAGGACAGCGCTGTACCTCTACATCTTTAATTGCTATTCATCGAAGTCTACATGAAGAGTTTATTGAAAAATTTCATAAGCTTTCTAAAAAGCTAATTGTCGACCATCCTACTGATCATGAAAAAGCACCCTTTATGGGACCTCTTATTGATCAAAAGTCTACGGAAAACTATCTTCTCTATATGGGCATGGCCAAAAGAGAAGGTGCTCAAGAAGTTATGAGAGGAAAAGTTCTTGATAGAAAATTTCCAGGTTATTATGTTTCTCCTTCAATACATTTTGTTGAAAAAATGAATCCACAAAGTCATTTTCTTACAAATGAACTTTTTGGTCCTAATGCAACATTCATTCCTTATGATGATATTGAAGAAGCTATTAGTATTGCCAACACTCCTAATTATGGTCTTGCGTTTTCTATCTTTACTCAAGAAGAGCAAGTTTATAAGCAATGCCTTATGGATGTTGAAGCTGGGCTTATTAATTGGAACCGCTCAACAGTTGGTGCACATTCGCGACTTCCTTTTGGTGGAATTAAAAACTCTGGAAATCATAGGCCTGCAGCAGTTTCAATGATTGATGCTTGCGCTTATCCACTCTCAAGTTTAGTGGTTGAAGCTTCCGATGAAGATGAACTAGGTAGCATTGTAGGCCTTGATCTCTAATCTTGAATCTTGTTTAAGAGGATACCTTTGTTTTCCAAAGGCTTATTATCATCGACACCCTTATTGGGTTGAGACTTAATTACTTTTTTATATAAATCAAGAATTTCTACTTTCTTTAATTTACTCTGAGAGTCCTGAGTTTTTTCTTTTTCACTAAGCAAAAAATCAGAAGCTGATGGTAGCTGGCTTCGAATTTCTGCTTCCTGATCTTCTTTAATTTGTTTTTCTTCTTGAGCTGATCTAATCCCCAAAACGTTAAGATTTTTATTACCTCCCCTGTGAGGAGTCTTGTCCCTGGCCAAAGGCTGCTCTTTATTTTTATGAGGCTCTTTTCTTAGCTCTTCAACTTTTTTTACTTGCTGTTGAGAAGGTTCATTAATTTCTTCTGAACTCTCTTCTTCAAGATGTTCACCGATGGGGATAATTTTTGCTTTTCCTAAATGGTACTTTCCATCACCTAGGTCAGTTCCAAGCATCATATCAGTCAAAGAAACTTTCTCTGCCTGGATTTGATGATCTGTCATCTGACCAATCCTATTAGGAGTCAGAAACATCATCACTTTTAATACTTGTGCGCCTATGGCTTCAGCCGACATCTAAGAAATCCTTTTTAATCATCTCAGTCAGGCTTGTCTTACTAGCAGACATTTCCTGGTTAGAAATTAACTCTATAAAACTAGGGGTTAACACTCTAACCACTTCAACTATTTCAGGCATCCTGGACCTCACAGACTTATCGGTTGATGACTCATTATACTTGAGTTATGCACTCAGGTACGGAGTTTGAGTAGTAAAACTTTTTTTTGAATAAATAGACCCTGTGGAAATCATTAAGTTCTTGAATTTATTGGCTTTTGTCCAATCAAAAATCATACCAACTCAGATCAAAACATGTTAAATTTAGCAAGCTAAACTATTGAAATGAGGTAAAGATGAAGCAGACTAGACGAAATTTCTTGAAATCTGCCCTTTGGGGTATTGGATCCATTAGTATTATCGCCAAGGCAAGTGGGCTACTCAATAAAGCTTATGCAGCCGTTAAGAGCGACAGTAAAATCACAAGCAATGATTATCTCCATAAAGGTCCTCCTACGGACGCCAAGCTGCTTAAAATCTATGATGGTAAACATCTTAAAGCTGCTAAGAAAAAAGATCCTAACTTCAATGCTATCCGTAATTGCGAGAACTGTAAGCAGTTTAATGTAAAAGGCCTACCAGCAGATGGTTGGGGCAAATGCGCTATGGTGGGAGCAACTGGTAAGGATTGTAAATGGGTTTGGAAAGAGGGCTGGTGTAAAGTCTGGGTTCCAGATACAAGCATTAAGAAAGCCTAATTTCTAGACTTTTTATGAGATAAACTCTATAAAAATATCTTCGAAAGTGTTGGGGTGTAGCTCAGTTGGTTAGAGCGGTGGACTGTTAATCCATGTGTCGAGGGTTCAAATCCCTCCTCCCCAGCCATTTTTCATTCTCATACGAACCATTCTTCTCCATATGTAACGGCCTGACTGTCATCGTTTCCCAGTGGGTAAATCACTTAAAGCAGTTCTCAGAAAAGCTTTCAAAAACTCCCAGAAGTTAAATTTTATACCTTATCGACATAAGTTCTTGATTTGTTAGTGAGTCAATTCTGTTTTTTTTTACAGCTCGCCGCTGACGATTTAATTTCGCCCTTTAAAGCAATTTATTTATTTTTAACCCTTCGCTACTGGCAAGAGTAGAGAAGCTTCAGGCGATAATTTTTGAAGCTCCTAAACCCATACGCACATCTTTGAATCAACTTTGCCTTGCGATTAAATCCTTCAGTTCTGCCATTGGTTAATTTTGTAGAAAAATAATTTAGAATCTCTTGATGCCAAGATCGAAGTGTATTTCGATAAGAAACGATTCTTTTGATTTTGGACCTCGCCATATCATCCATCAGCTTTATATAGACTGCTTTTGCTTTGTTATATCCTTTGATTCTATAAAATCTGTAGAGGCGTTGCTGATACCAATACAATTCTTTTAACTCTGGTGAGAGTTCCAGAAATTTATCAATAGCACTTCGTTGGTAGTACCTAAGTTTTTTTCGATACCGGAGAAGTAATTTTACTATGGGATTACCACGTTTCTTTTCAATACTATTTTCTTCAATCACTTTTTTTCTAAGTTCATGAATAAGTGGGTGCATGAGTTTAACCACGTGAAATTTATCAGCAATCAACCTTGCATTTGGAAAATAACTTTGAGCAAACGATCTAAACGTTGGTGATAAATCCACAATAACATTTTTGACGTTCTCTTTTCCCTGAATATTTTGAATCGATGAATTAAGAAGATCTCCAATAGATTTTCCCATAACGACTTCTTTCATACGGCGATTAGTATAATCAACAAATACTGTAACAAAATCCACGCGTTTGCTTCTAGAGTTTCGAAGAAAAGAATGTTCATCAATTCCAATAGTCTTAGGCCATGGATTTTTAGTTTTTCTAAGCTCTAACTCAATTTGCTGATAATAGGCCTTATAAACTAACCAGGCCGAGCAGTGACAATGCTTTTGCACTTCCTTAAGGTTCATAAACTTTGAGGCACACCAGCGAATGTGGGAGCGAAGGCGCTCGGTGGTCCTGAAGGACTTAAAAATTCCATCAACGGGCTCTCTAAAAATTGACTTGCAACCCTTACATTGAAACCGGCGTTTTCTAATTTTGAGTACTACATTTTGATTTCGAATAGGAGCATCATGAATAGTGACGTTAACATGGTCGTAGATAGTTGAGCACTTAGTGGCGCACTTCGGACAGACTTCAAAGTCTGAGACCTTCTCACAATAAATAATCTTAGTTCTTCTTTTGACGATTTCTTTGACGAATCGCAGGTCGGGTAATAGCAATCTTTGTGCTACTCTTTTTTCAGACATAGGGTTCTCCTGGTTAAAAATTTACTTCAACAATAAAAGTTTAACTTATGAGAATTCTATGTCTCTTATCTGATTAAATTACTTGTGATTCAGTGCCATCCACTGCTAACCGAGAAGACCGTGGAAAGGGTACTAAGCTTCAATCATAGAGATAACTTCAAGAATCCCTCATTACATTATTTATTTCAAATAGTTAATAGAAACAACATCACTTCTGGCTTGACTCAGGTACCAATCGGATACCGACAATAAGTCAAGTTCAAGGTTTTTGACCACCAGTTCAGATGACCGAACTTCTTCGAGAATATGTCCATTAGGATCGACCACCATTGTGGGACATTTCTGTTTATCACTGGCCACATTCACACTAATAACAAATCTTTGCAACTCTGCAGCTCTACTTATTAAGTGGCTTCTCCAAACATCTGCATCATCACCATCGTCATTAATTGCATTATTTATATGAACGATAAACTTGGCCCCATTCATTGCTAAAACTCGCCATTGTTCAGGAAAGCGAATTTCTCTGCAAAGTTGAATTCCAAAGCTATTATTTTCTTCAATAGAAAAAACTGGTAATTCACCGCCTGATTGAATTTGCCCTCTCTCAAGCGTAGCAAGATTAATTTTATTATATATCTTTCGTTCTCCGAAAGGGGATAGAAAAATTGCAGAATTAAATAGATTATCTCCGTCACCAATTAATGTTCCCAAAACAATAAATATTTCAAGTGTTTTTGATAGTTCTTGAATCTCTTGAAGGGCTTTTTCAACATAAGAATAATCAATACTGATAAAACCATTTTGGGGAAAGTATCCAGACAATGCCCCCTCTGGAAAAATAACCAACTCACCTTTATTGGCTGACTTCAAAATTCTAATAATTTCATTAGCATTTTCAGAAATATTTTTAGATATTGGAAAGTTCACAATTTTGATCTTCATACATTTAAACTTAGCCCTTCCGATTGTAATGAGCAATAACTCTATTCACCATCGTCGGATGCCATTTCGATTTCCCCCTCTTTGTTATAACCCCTGTTGATGTTAAAAACTTATAGATTTGTCTTAAACTCATACCCTTTTCCCGAAATCCCAAAATCACTTTAACAACTTGCATCTCGACAATATCATCAACCACTTTTCCTTTCTCTAATTTTTTACCAAACATCAGATGCTCAACCCTGTCTTTACAATTCGCTTTATTACGAAAGGGGATACCAAACTTTTCAAGGCCTCCTCGCACCGCAGCCCTGGAGCAGAAAAACTGCTCAGAAATGCAGCCAATTGAGAGCTTTTCAACCACATATTTTTGGTGGAGAAGATTTTTATTTTGGTAGGGTTTTAGCTTCCCAAACTCTATGATATCAGTGATATATAAATGTGGAGCAGAAAGTTCGGATGAATCGAGCTTTGCCAGCCATTTCCTAAGTAAAATCACCCCATCATTCCATCTTTTTCTGCAACTTGTATTCGGTCACATACTTTTGTGTATGCTCCCTCACACTCCCTTGAAAAAACTGAAAGCATGGGGCAATTTTTCTTGGAAATCAGTCAATCTGCTTTTGAAAATGCAATGGGGTTATTTTATTTAGGACATTTTTGGAGCGGATTTGAATAGAGCGAATGACAGGAGGTCATGAGCAGGAGGAACAAATCCCTCCTCCCCAGCCATTCTCCTGGATAGATCTTCTATTTAACTACGTCAAAATTTCTCAAAAACTCATCGCTATTTTTTAGTCACCCCATGTAATTTCTACTCATCTAATTGAATCGAATTATCCTCACCATAGACTTAAAGCATGAAAACTCTTTTAACACTTATACTTGCTCTAACTACAACCCTTGGCTTTTCCAGTGACTGGGTCTCATTCACTGACTCAATGAAAGGCAAAATGGATAATCAATTACTCGATTTATTCCAGCAACAGTTTGAGCATATTTTTGCAAACCAACCACCTGTATTAACAATCAAAAAAAATGATGAATGCTTATACGCAAAGCCTCGAAGCAAAAAGAGAGAATGGGGATCTTTAGTTGCCTGTAACTCAACAAGGTACTCACAAGAACATATTATTAAAAATCTAACTATCGAAAAAAACTTTTATCTACAAACGGGTAATCAAAACCTATCTCAATTTGGTTTTACATATGAGGCAGGGTTGTTTAAAAACAAAGTATTAAAAGCTACAGGAATTAAAACAAGTAAATGTAGCCAGGCAGAAAAAATATATTTTGATTTTGCAAATTTTTCGAGTGATAGAACATTTGATATTCCTCACTTAAAGTCCCTAGTTATTGTTAACCCATCACTTAGAAAATCATCTTACCTTGTCTATGCAGAGCCTAGCTTTGGTGACCCATTCTACAAACCTGGATTCATAGATATTAAAGTAGAGCTAAATTTAGACTCTGTAAAAATTCAAGAAATGTTTGATGGATTTTCTGAAATAATTGCTGAGCCTAGTAATAATCTTTGCAAATAAATAATAGGCTATAAAGTGCTTACCCTAGATTGCATTTCATTGGCCGGCATAAGATCACCCTTTTGAGCAGCAACTTCTATCCCTTTCTCATAAATGTTTTTTGCTTTAGATTTCTCATCGAGTTTTTCAAATACTTTTCCCAGTAAAAGATAAGCTACTGAATATTTAGGATCATTCTCCAATACCTTCTCAAGGTAAGTCTGCGCTTTTTTAAACTCGGATCGAGCAAAGCAGATATCAGAAAGGCCATATAGTGCAAGTGTATCGTTAGAGTCCATATCTAAAACCTGCATAAACATCTTCTCGCGCCTATCTATCTCTGCACGCTCTTTTTCTTTTTGTAATGCTAAAGCTTTTTTTTCTTTTGCTTCAGAGCCTGCTTTTTTAAATGACTTTACAGTAGCGAGGGCTTTTTCTTTTTCTGCTTCTTCAATTTTTCCTTGCTGCATATAAATAAGAGAAAGGTTTGTATGGGCCATTACCGAGTTCTCACTAATTGTAAGTAAACTCTTCATTAACAAAATGGCATTATCATAATCTTCTTCCTGTCTGTAAATAACCCCAAGAGATTCAATTGCGTCTATATTATTAGGATTAATACTAATTGCTTTTTCTAGTAGCTCCTTAGCCTTATTGGAGTTTTTAGTCCCATAAAGTTTACTACCTCTAATAAAAAGCTCTTTAGACAATAACTCTTTTGTAGAAAAATCATAATACGGGAGATATTTTACTTTAACTGAATACTCGATACCTTTTGTTCCAATAACTAATGTTTTTCCCTCTACTCTAAAATCTCTTAATACATTTGCAATATAGACATATTCATTTTCTAACTTTAATTCTTGAAATATTGTACCAGCTCGTTTGCCTTGAATTTTAAAATCCCCTATGTCCCTAATTTTTTGAGATGACTGTAAAATTACTGGAGCATAAGCCCCTCCGCGACCAGACTGAATTTTTGCAACTGTCTCTTGTCCATAGAAACATCCTTTTCTATAGTCGATCGCAACTTCATTTAAAAAAGTGTCGTTCAATAAACTTTTATCACTTATATTAAGTCCCCACTTGGGATATCCTGAAAGCATTCCCAGTAGCTCTATCTCATTGTAGGTTAATTCTGGCTCATCTTCTCCAGAGTATAAAAATGCTGGCAAATTTAAAAAATTAAGTTTTCCCCACTCTTTTCCATCAGGCTCACTGACACCTAATAAAATATATGGATCTTGCGCAATTTCCCTAAAACTAACGTCTTCCATAATTATAAATTTTTCTAAATCAGCGAGAAGTGTTTTTTGAAAATGGCTTTCAATAAGAATATAAAGATTAGAATTATTTTTAAATAAATAAAAATAACTTTGGACTCTTCCTCTTAAGCTTAAGCGGGTCGTGATTTGAGAAGTTAAATTTTCCGTATTGTTTGTAAGCTGACCTTGCAAAAAACTTAAAGCATCAGCACCATGGACTTCTATTAAGGTCCAGTCTTTAAGTTTAATCTTAAGTGATTCATTAAATATCTTATCAAGTATTTTCATCTAAACAGAAAAGGATTCACCGCATCCGCAGGTATTTGTTGCGTTTGGATTCTTAAAAACAAACCCCTTACCATTTAGGCCATCTTCAAAATCCAAAACAGTATCTTTAAGATAAATTGATGATTTCGGATCTACAAAAATTTTTACATTTTCAATTTCAATAATATTATCTGTATCTCTAGGAATATCAAAATCAATTTTATAGGAAAGACCTGAACATCCACCACCAATAACACCAACTCGCACACCATGATCTGGGCCAGGAGCTGAGTTTGTTAAAATATTTTGCATCTGATTTACTGCTTTAGCTGTTATTTCAATAACCATATTTTCACTCATAATAGTCTCCTTAATTAAGACTTCTACATTATACAACACTCTCATGTCCACTGAGTTAAGATACAAGAATCATTAAACTTGCGTCTTTTATCTGGCAATAGGAATCCTTAAAAACAAGCTAACCCATTGATATTAGGAATACTTATTGCACCTACTGGCAACAGGCCCTAGAATTGATTCATGATTACTCTTTATCATTATATTCACTGTCCTTTTTGCATTCGAGTCCGAATGGCATGTGGATTTCTTGGTGTGCAGTACAAATCCATGGTTCTTGATTATGATGATGAAAAAACACCAGTTCAATTAATGGGAAAAAAGATGCTTCCAATTGTCACTTTTGAAGATGGAAGCCATTCAAATGAAAGTCTTGATATTATCGCGCGCCTTGATACTCAAAAAAAACTTGGAAGTTTTAATGACCTAGAGCAAACCAATCAATGGCTCGATAGAATTGCATCACCCACTCATAACCTTGCAATGCCTTATTGGGTTTACACTCAAGAGTTTAATGAAAGTTCACGAAAATACTTTCTCAAAAAGAAAGAAGCCAAAAGAGGTCCCTTCGGTGAACTTATCAAGAAAAGCAATGAGTTTCATAAAGAAATAAACTCAGTCTTAAATGAACTCGATCCACTTATTTCCCCCTATTTCAAAAATAAATCACTTTCAGTTAAAGACATTATGATTGCATCTCATCTTTGGGGTCTTTATATTGTTCCTGAGTTTCAATTTTCTCAAAAAATGCATCAATATCTGCAAAATATTAAAAATAAATGTCAGTTTAATTACCACGAAGATTTTTGGAGTTAGCTATGCCTATTGCATTAAAGATATTAAATGTAGACGGAGTAGAGTCCTTGCTAGAGTTAAAAATGGACAAGCTTTACACAATTGGCAGATCCAGAGACTCAAAGCATAAGATAAATGATTCCAAGTGCTCCAGACTTCACTGCCAGATTAGACTCACTAATGACGCCATTATTATTAAAGATCTTGGATCAAAAAATGGTACTTATGTTAACGGCTACCCTATATCTGAAACTTATCTCTATCTTGGTGACAAAGTTACAATTGGAGATGCAAGAATCTCTATTTTTTCAAAAGGCCTTACTGCTATCCAAAGAAAAACTCTAACAAGAGCTGAACTCGTAACCATGGCCACTCATCTTGATCTTAGTTATCAGGAACTCCAATATGACAGCTCTTTAAAAATTGCGGTCTAAATACCTCTGCCACCTATTTTAAAAAGCTCTCTTTTCCGATATAATGATCCCTAATTAGGAATCATTATGTCAGAAATTAAAGTACCAACTCCATATCATCCGTCCTTTATTTAAACATAGAGGTAAGGTAAGAAACCACCTAAGCTTCTTGCGGTTGTAGATCAAAATGGCTGCACTGGTTGTGAAGTTTGTATTGCTGGCTGTCCAGTAGACTCAATCGAAATTGTACCTGGACCTGATCCGCGAAACCCGATGTTTCAACAACTTGTAGAAATTGATCTTGAAAGATGTATTGGTTGCCAGAACTGTTCTGAAGACTGCCCTTGGGAAGTCATTACAATGTTTCAACATGATGACTCTTTTACAGCATGGGGAAACACCACTGTTAAGTCAACTCTCTACATAGATGAAAGCGCATTGCCTGACCTTGGAATTAAAGTAGGTGAGGAAAATGAAGAAGAACAAACAACAGAAGAATCTTAATTTTTTTCGAATCTATAGCCATCAGGAAGAAGTGTTTTAGGAAAAACAACTTCATGTGGTGGAACAAGAACTCTTTCTCCAATTTCAACTCCACCAAACACACTTGCTTTAAGACCTATTGTAGATTTACTCCCAATTTTAGTTTTACTTAAGATCAGAATCCCTTTTTGACCATAATGGGCCATAAGGGTTGCTGAACCACCAATAGTTACATAATCACCAAGTTCAATAAGACATGGATCTGAAATATTAGATGTGTTAATCATACAATTTTTACCCATTTTCATACCCATAAGCCTGTAAAAAAGCTGAACAAAAGGACTAGGAGTGCAAAAGTCTAAAAATGTATAACGAACTAGATATGTAAAAGCGTTATGGATATACCAAGGAATAACTTCTAAAGAATACCAATTGCCCTTAAAAGGTTTTACAAACCTGACTACTGTCAGATTAAAAATTGGAACAACTAAAATAAGCATAACTCCATAAAGATAAAAACCTACTCCAATGCTGGCCGCTGTAAAAAAAGCTTTTACCAAGCTATTAGATTGAGCAACACAATCTTGAATATATTGAAAAAGTAAAACAGTGGGAGTTAATGCTGTTGCTATGCATGCTACATATATAATAAGAAACGAAATAAGAAGAATGATAAAAAAGGGAATTTTAAAAGTTCGCATGAAAGTTTCCAAAACCCCCATTAGGCCTTTTTTTCTGGAACCTGTTTCATGAATATCAATTTTTTTATCTGCCATATAACCTAGCTAGCTTTTTGCCTTTCGCCCTTCCATTGCAAAAGAGAATCAATAATAAGTAGGACTGCACCAATAGTAATACAACTGTCAGCAATATTAAAAGCTGGAAAATGCTTAGCCCCTAAAAAGAAATCAAAAAAGTCTACAACATAGCCAAGTGTAAATCTATCAATTAAATTTCCTACAGCACCTGCTAATATAAAACTAAAAGTAAGTGCACTTAGGACCTTTGTTCTGTGAGTCCAAATTAACCATGCCAGCCAACAACAAGCAATTACAGGTAATAATTGGAAAAAGAATTTTCGCAAATAAATAGGTGCCCCTGCACCTAGCCCGAAAGCAGCTCCAGGGTTTCTAACATAAGTAAGATTAAAAAAACCTTCTATTATATTAATTGTTTCCCCATAATAAAAATTGCTTTGAACTGCCCCCTTGGTCATTTGATCAACTATGATAAGAGTTGCAATAAGCAGTGAGTACTTCCAGATTTTATCCATAATTAATAATAAGCCTTAGGGTTAATCTCATATTTTTCAATCTTTCTAAGCAGAGTTTTCTTAGGAATATTAGCCTTTAGTGCTGTCTGATTAATTTTTCCCTTATGAAGCATTAGAGCTTGAACAATGAATTCTTTTTCAAAATTGTCTTTTGCTTCTTGAAAATCAAGCTTTATCTCATCATTTTCATTTTTGCTGGCAAATGAAAAACTAAACTGAGAAGAACTTTCTGTTCTATCATTATCTAAAACAGAGTTTTGAATTTCTTTAAAATTAATAGGGGCATCATCATATGACGTGTTTGCCTTTCTAGGCTGACCAGCGCTTTTCAGAACGCTATCAGGCAATGAAGACAAGCTGATCTGATCACCAGACTCAATAATAAAAGCATGTTCTATAACGTTTCTGAGTTCTCGAATATTTCCAGGCCATGAATGCTTATCCATTGCAGACTTTGCTTCTTCACTTAAACCCTTAATCTCAAGATTGTGAATATCGTTAAAGTATCTAATATAATAATCAACCAAATGAGGAATATCAGAGACCCTGTCACGCAGGGGTGGCAAGTAAACAGGGAGGACATTTAATCTATAAAAAAGATCTTCTCTAAAGGTTCCATCTTTTATCATTTTCTCAAATGGCTTATGAGAAGCTGCAATAACTCTTACATCAATAGAAAACTCTCTATTAGAGCCTACTGGCGTGATCATTCTTTCTTGTAAAACTCTAAGAAGCTTTACTTGCATAGCAGCTGATATATCACCAATTTCATCAAGAAAAAGAGTTCCACCATCTGCGTATTGAAACTTTCCAATCTTACGTTCACTTGCTCCTGTGAAGGCACCTTTTTCATGACCAAAAAGTTCTGACTCAATCAGACTCTCTGGAATAGCCGCACAGTTTACAGTTACAAACTTATCATCTTTGCTAGGTCCGTTATAATGAATAGCCTTGGCAACCAACTCTTTACCAGTACCAGATTCACCTCTAATCAAAACAGGGGTATTAACTTTTGCAAGTTTTGCAATAAGATTAAAAACCTTCATCATAGAGTCAGACTCACCAACAAATTGAGTTTTTTCAGCAGTGCCAAGTGATAGCTTAGGTGCTGAAAATGCAATGGTATCGACAAGTGATCTTGCTTTTAAGGCTCTTTTAATTAAAGCAACTAGGTTTTCAGCAGATATTGGCTTTTCTAAATAATTATAAGCTCCTTCTTTTACTGCTTTAACTGCATCCCCTACATTTGAATAGGCCGTCATAATTAAAACAATAATAGATGGATTATATTTTTTGATTTCTACAAGAGCTTCTATGCCATCCATTTCTGGCATATTCACATCCATTACAACTAGATCATATTTTTCTCGATAAACTGCCCCAACGGCCTCTTTTCCATTATCAGCAACATCAACAATAAAATGATGAAACTCTAAGGTCTGGCGAACATTTTCCTGAAGGACTTTATCATCATCTACTACTAATACCCGGTGCATTTAATCTCCTAAGCTTTGACTAAGCATTCTTAAGCTTTATAAGAAAGCTAGTCCCTTGTCCTATTTCAGATGAAGCTTCAATGGTTCCCTCATGAAGCTCTACAAAGTATTTTACTAGATATAATCCCAATCCAGAACCCTTTACCGTATGATTCGCATCATTTTTAACCCGATAAAATTTATCAAAGATATTCTCAAGGTCCTCTGGGCTTATTCCCACTCCATTATCTGAAATTCTCACATAAACCCACTCTTCATCATCCCAGGTCTTGATTGTGACTATGCTATTTTCACCACTATACTTAATTGCATTTTCAACTAAATTAGAAATAACTCGATTGATCAATTGAGTATCTATTTTAATTGGATAAAGAGGCGCTAGCTCATCTTCTAATTCTACATTTTTATTATTCGCATCAAACCGAAGCCTATCCACCACAGTTGTAATGACTCGATTGATATCTTTTTGTTCCATATTGATTGTTAATCTTCTCGACTCAACTTTAGTTAAATCAAGAATAGAAGTTATAAACTGATTAAGCTCTTGTGTTGTTTTGCTAATATTATCAACCAATCTTCCTTGCTCTTGATCCAAACTATGCTGAGTTTTAAGAATTTCAGTTATTCCCGTTATTCGTGCTACTGGCGTTTTCAAGTCATGACTCATAAGAGAGATAAAGTTCTGCTTTAGGCGATCCACTTGCTTAAGAAGCTTTGTTTCTTCTTGGATAGCGTATCTTCTTTGGTATTCCTGAATTGCTCTAAAAGGAACACAAATATAATAGACAATAAAAATAGAATAAATTATATGAACAAGATAAAGCCAAATTCCAAACAAATTAAATGTAACAAATGATAAAAAGACAACAATAACCATTGTCATCACAGTAATAAAAAGACCCTTGGAAGGGTCTACTCGAAAAATGATAAATGATAAGAAGAATGCGAGCATTATGGAAACAATACTTGATATTATTCTAGGCACAGCTGTTACCGTTTTATTGTTTATCAATGCTTCAATAATTAATGCGTGAAGATTAATCCTGGGAGCGTTCAATCTCTCTTTGTTAAATGGAGTGAGTATGAAATCATCATAATTAGAAATGTATTGAGAGCCCAATAAAATAATCTTATCTTTAAAAAACCCATCAGGCATATTACCTACTGCGACTTTATGAAATGGCAGTTTCATAATTTCCGTTTTTTCATCTAAAGGGCTTGTTGAAAATCGATAAAGACTAAAATTTGCGTCTGCCTCTGTTATGTAATAAGAACCATTAACATCTCTTGTCTCTAATGGTCTTTCCCCTTTTGTTCCTCTATAAAAATTGGCAATCCATAAATGTATTGCTTCTTCTCCAGAAATACCCAATAAGGTTCTTCTTGAAACTTCATCTCTTGCAAATGAATTTGAATCAATATTCAAAATCCCCAGTGAGTAACCAAGTGATCGTAGATCTCTTGGTGGTAAATACTCTCCAAGTGAATCCATGTAGGTTCCAAAGCGAAAACCTCCACCTGTTGATTGGTATGCTTCAATTTCTTTTTTAAATTTTTCAAGATTAATCTGTTCTTGTTCATTGCTGGGCTCATCAAGGTTAACAAAGTAGCTAATGAGCTTTGGTTTATCCTTAATTATATTTTTCAGTAATTTATGGTGTGTTGAATAAGTATAAGGATAAACTTCACCTAGAAACTCATCACTTTGCTCATCTAGTGTAATCACAACGATATCCTTCTCGTGTGAATACAAAACATCTGTTTTTACTCTTAAATCATAAAAAATTGCTTCCACTGTAGAAAATGAATACTGAGTTAATAAAATAATAAAAATAATTGTAAATATTAGTGGGTAGTAGCGATTAATGTTTTTAATGAGAACTTTTAGTTCCATTTTTCCTACCTAATCTAGAGTTGCAGATAATAAATCAATTCTTTTTTGAATAAATTTTAAATGAGCAATATTATCAAACTCAAGAGACTCTGTTTTTTTACTGTCTATGGCCTTAGATACTGCAGCTTGAAGATTTGGATCATTATCAATTTTAAACTCATCAGGGAACCGCCAAATATATTTTATAATCACAGTGATAATTGTTTTCAAGTTTTGTGAAAGCTTTGAGTTTCTATTAAAAAAACGTATGGGAGAAAAAAGAAGGTCAACCTGTAAGTAAAGATAAAGGTTTAAGCTACAAACTATTGTGTCTAATTTTAATTTAAAAGTTTTATTTTTTAACTTTAAGCACTCTCTGATCATTGTATAAAGTTGGATCTCGCTTAACTCTTCAATGGCACGGTATGAAATAGCTAAACTTGGCCCTGTTCTTAATGAGCTAACAACAAAACAATTAATTTCATTGGCATCGTAAAAATAAATTTGTGGAACACTTACTCTTAAAAATCTAGCTTCCCTGGCCGCGCAGGCTCGAATCTTATTGGTTTTCTCGCTAAATATTTCCCTAGCACCAGCTCTCCAAAGTACAAACCTATCCCCAAAAATGAGAACTAGTATAAAGACAATAATAGTAATCAACCCATAGAAACTAGTTATTCCGCTACCTAGCAAAATATAGATAAATGCTCCAATCATTGCTTGGAGTAACGTATAAGCTACTGAAAATACTAGGAAATTAAACATGGATAGATTCCCCATGTCATCTTCTCAAATTCAAAGAAGTGATTCTTGTTAATATTACACGTCATGTCAATAACCATGGACGTAAACCAGTTTAAAAGCTATAAAGCCACCAGCCTACGATTTTAGCTCAGAATCTTGGGTTGATCGAATTATTTTGGGGATTTTATATAAATGAGCTGGGACGATGGGGACTACCAAGCTGCACAAGAAGCTCTTGAGCAGCATATTCAGGTTACTAAGCTTTCCAAGAGTGAGAATTTACTCTGCGAATGTAATCCTGTTTCCTATAGGGAAGTATTTAGCTTTATAGAAGCTACGAGCACCCCTCATCTTAATCCAGCATATATTATGAATGCCTTGCGCATTGCCCAAGGCTGCGGAACATGCTTAAATAACGCGCAATCGTTGATATATATGGTATTAGAGACAAATAATCTTAATGAGAAAAAGGAGTGCGTTGATGACGACTTACTCACGTGATCGCCTCTTGTTTGGAACTGCAGGTGTTCCAAATAGTACTGCAAAAAAAAATAACCCTATTGAAGGTGTTAAAAGAATACACGAGCTTGGTCTTGATTGCATGCAATTAGAATTCGCTCATGGTGTTCGAATGAAAGAAGAAGTTTCTTCAGGTCTGAGAAAAGTTTCTTATGAACTTGGAGTTCCTCTTACTTCTCACGGCCCTTATTATATTAATCTTAATGCTCGCGAGCAGGATAAGATTGATTCCTCTGTGGAAAGAATAATTCAAACCGCAAAAATTTCTGATCTTTGTGGTGCAGAGTCTATGACTTTTCACGCTGCTTTCTACATGAAAGACTCACCATTTGATGTCTTTGATCTTGTTGAAAAAAGCATGAATGTTATTGAGGAAAGACTAAACAGGCTTGATATTGAAATAGAGCTTCGCCCAGAGCTTACAGGTAAAACTAGTCAGTTTGGGTCTCTAGAAGAGCTTGTTCAATTAACAAAGCAAGTTAACTCTTGTCTTCCATGCTTAGATTTTTCTCACCTATTCGCAAGAACTAAGTCATATAACTCTTATGATGAGTTTAACAAAGTTCTTAATCGTATCGGTAAAGAAATTGGAAAAGACCAATTAGAAAATATGCATATTCATGTTTCAGGAATTAGCTCTAATTCTAAAGGTGATTTAAAACACCTTAACCTTGCTGACTCTGATTTTAATTGGAAAGATCTTTTAAGAGCTCTTAAGGACAATGATTGTCGCGGATATATTATTTGCAACAGTCCTAATCTTGAAGATGATGCTCTTATGATGAAAGATTATTATTTAAGCCTTTAGCAGTTATATAGGCAGCCTCAGGCTGCCTTTGCTACCTCAGTAGAATCACCAAAAATTTCTTCGCAAAAATTTAAATCATTTTGATTATTGATAGGGATAAAAAGAACCTCTTCACCCATTAAGACAAAATAAATATTTTTAGCCTTAACACCTACCTCTTGAAAGATAACCATTAATTCTTCTGCGTCTTCACCATCGATAAGACATTGCCTTACACCAAAGTCGGCTCCATTAAAGATATGCCAATTTACAGGAAAATCAATAAATGACGGCCCCATAACTACTCTAAAAAATCTTTCATTTAAATCTTTCTTGCCCCAGAAAAACTCCATTGAAAAACTATGGAGTTCTAAAATTTCTGTATGAAAAATTGAATTCTCTAAATTAAAAACAGGCTTAGACTGAGTCACGTGCAACATTGTCTCATCAACCATACTTGAAATTAATTTATCTTTTCTATTAGACATGACCCTAGTATCGGTCACGAAAAAAGAAGGTTTAACTCAGTTGAGTGACTTACTCAACTACTACGTCTATCGGTTTCTCAGAGTTGTGAAAGCCTTTGATATTACTCACATCAACAATTTTCCAACCATCTTCAAAATTCTGAATTTTTGCAATTTTCTTAACTTCAGTAGTGTACGCTTTCTCTCCACTATCAAAAGTATCGTATCCAACAACGTAGGTAATAGAACATTCGGTAGCATTGCAATCTGTAGAAATCACTCTAAACTTCGTTTTTTTAATCGGCATTGAAATAAACTTATCAAAGTCTTCATCTGACATCTCATCAAAAGAAGATCGTAATTTACCCTCTGTCATATCGAGAAGCTTATCTCTGTCTTGTTTATCACTAAAACGATATTGAACAAAACTGGCCAATATTTCTTGAGGGCCTTGAGGTTTTGAACAAGAAACTAAAAAGAGCGCAATTAATAGTAATTTCATAATAAGTCGAACCTCAGTAAGTTAAGTATTCTGGCATAAAGCCTTTTTCATATGATACTCGATAAAAATCTTCCCAATCAAATTCTTTTCCAATTTTTTCTTTCTCAAACAACACACCAACCCCTTTAACTCCAAAGAGGGATACTATTCTCCCCTTGTTCAGAAAAAGAGTGTTGTCATGAGTTATCTCTATATCAAGCATGCTTTCTTTTAAAAACGCCTTATCAATGAGTTCATCAAAATGTATAAAACAAGATATATTATCCCAGTTCGAAAGAACTCCAGTTAGGGAGTTTTTTGCGGTTTTAATCTCTATCTTTATTTCACTTAAAATCGGATCATCTATATAGCTCTGTGAAATCCTTGGATTATAACAAGCAAGCTCTAATGCCTGACTCCAGTTTTGATAAATAAAATATGAGACTATGACATAAGCAAAGCTCATAAAGAGAATAATTTTGTTCAACTCAATGACTAAAGGCTCTACTAAGTAAAATGATGTAAATATGCAAAGAAGCAGCAAGAGCTTAATAGAAATCTTTTTATATATGTAAACCGTATAAAGGCTGGCCAGTACTACTGGCAAAATAATCAAATACTTATTAGCAGAGTCTTTTAATGCACTAATTGAAAATGCTGACATGGAAGTAGAAAGACAATGAGCTATATGTAGAATCAAAAAGCTCATCACACTAAAAAACAAGATACTCATAAATATCTCGTGCCTATATGTGATCGTTAATTTTTCTTTGTATTTCTTGGCCATACTTTAGTCTATAATACTGTATATGCTCTTACCATATCTCACTATTACTGAAAGATGTGTTCGCTGCGATAATTGCACACTCGTTTGCCCTGAAAACGCCATTACCGTACTTAATGATGATTACAGTATTGATACTTGGTCTTGTACCCTTTGCAACCTCTGCGTTGATATCTGTCCTGTGGACTGCATTAAAATGAATGGAAACCAAGACTGACCTCATCCTCGAGCTCTTTGTAAGATACAATCGCCTTTTGACCGACAAATTGAATCTTAAGGCCTGAAGAAAACTTAAACTCGCCTCTTTTGCTACTGCGGTAGCTAAATCGCTTTAAGTTTAAACTATCCAAATCTAAAATATTATTATCAATCAAAAACCGTGTGAACTCATATTTAGAATCTGCACTGTCTTTGACTATTTCAAGAATTGATTTTAAATAATTATCTAAAGTTCCAAAATCAAAAAATTCATATTCATCTATTTTAACAACCTTAACTTTTTGCACATCTGTATCACATAACGCTGGAAAGAAATCCTGGGGTCCGTTCTTTATTTTTATTTTTTCAGGGCCGATTAAACAGGCGCCACTAAAAGTATAATAATCGTCTGTATTAGGTTCTTTTGAAATACCAATAAAATCATCGCCCTGAACCAACACTTCATTATAGCCTGTACGTCTTTTAACTTTTATAAGAAACAATACAATGTCTGCTCCGGCTGCTAAATTTTCAAGAGATGCATCTACATCTGAACTCTTTAACTTAAAAAATTGATCACCTGCTGTAACCAGAAGTGGTCCTTCAATTTTTTTTGTTTTCAACAAATTATAAACTGCTCCACCATTTAACAAGAGATCCTTCTCAAAAAGATTATCTATATTAATTTTTTTTTCTTTTATATGTTCCTCAATCGACTCGAACAAGTGGTGAGTATTACAAAATATCTTTTCTGCAGATAAATCTTGATAAAATTTAACTTGTGATTCCAGTAATGAACTCTCAAATAATGGCCAAATTGGCTTTGGGATTTCTTTTCCCAGCTTGCCCATTCTTGTACCAAAGCCTGCTGAACGTATTAGGATATTATTAATTTTCATAATAGATATAAAAAAGATTTTTTCTAATTTGAGAAAAGGACTCATATTTCATGAAGACTTTTTTCAGTTTTTCCATACCAAAACCAATATACTTTAAATAGCGATTATCATTACGCTTATTATATAAATAACTAAAGCTGCCCAATGCTTTAAAAACTCTTTGTATAAGAACAAAGTCGTATATTTTTAAGAACTCTTTGTAGGAACCTTGATCACTTACAAGGCTTGAAATATTGCTAAAATAGTATTTTTTAAGATTATTAATATTACTTTCACTTAGTTCATAATAACAATCTTCTAAAAGTGAAACTAGGTCGTACTGTGGTATGCCTAAGCGAGCATCTTGAAAATCAATAAGAACAAGATCATTTTCTTTAAGCATGATATTTCTTGAATGAAAATCTCTATGAGTTAGGACTTTCTCATATTTAGAAATCTCTTCCAAAATATTTAAAAAATCATTACGAATGCTCTCAATGATATCAATATTTTTTAATAAATAAACTTCTGATAACAAAAATTTAAAAAAATGATTAATTGTAAAATCCAGCTCTGAAGAATATTTTTCTAAGTCAAAACTTAAACCCTGACATATATCTAATGCTTCATCATTCGGGGTCAAATGTATTTTGATAATCTCATCAAGACATCTTTTATAATAGCTTAGTTCATCTTCTTTAGTGAAATTATAAGAATGTTTAATAAGAGTGGTATCGCCAAGGTCTTCTTCAAGTAAGTAACCTTCCTTGCCGCTAAAATCATAGATTAAGGGAACTCTAACTGCTCTTTCATTTAAAAACTTCTGTATTCTTAAAAATGGATAATGCTCTAAGCTTTCAAATGGACTATCGAGGCAAACTATATAGCTTTGCTGACTGGTTTCAAGTCTATAATACTTGCGACTAGAAGCATCTCCAGCAAGTTTCACCAGGGATTTGATTGTCTTTTTTTCAATAGCACCTTTTTTTATACTATCTTCAAAAAGCCGTTCAATTAGAATTCTTTCTGAGTCTTTTTTGTTCATGCTTACTTACTTCACTTATAAATTTATAAAACTTTCTACTTGAGTTTCTCTCGATCTTATCAGTATCACTATCTATCAAATTATTCTGAGCAAGAAATGATTTAAAATTGGATTCTTCCCGGGACAAATAATCAGCGGATTCACGTGCTCCCAAGAAATCTAGAAAGTTTTTATTTTTCACTTGTAGAAGCCTTAAAACAGAAAGTGGGTCATAACCACTTCTTCTCAAGGAATAATAGGCCCATTTATTAACCTCATACTTATAATCAAGAGGTATTGCAAGATACTCAGCAAGATCCTCAATTGGAACAAAGCCTATGGGGACTATTAAATTTTTTGAATAAACTTTATTTTCAATTCTTATAAGCTCAGTCGCAATTAATGAAGCTAGCAAGTCTTCAT
>CAYGJN010000035.1:0-18802 GCA_964350135.1 uncultured Bacteriovoracaceae bacterium
CCCCTACACTATAAGTTAGGCCTCTTTTAACTCTTAACTCTTGATTTAAAACAGAAGTAAAGCCACCTCCAAGATAAGTTCCAGAAAGGGATAATAAATCAGGTGATTGAATTTCATCTTCAGATAAAAAACGTCCGATTCGAATCTGGGCCTGGTTAGCATTGGGTACAGGTATAAGAACAATAGGAGTTTTAAGTTTATCAATTTTTTTATTTTTATCGATGCTTCTAACAAATTTTGCTTTTTGACTCCAGCCACATTCGCCAAGAATAATATCTTTAATCTGCAATATATCTTTACTACCTCTGAGGTAAATTTTCTTTTTTACATCTTGAGCAAAGTAGCGAAGCTTTCTCTCTAATTGCTTCGTTGTAATTTTACTAATAGTTGCTTTAGTTCCTGATGTTGGAAGTTCAAAATTGCTTCCTCTCAATGTAAGTCTTCTGAAAATATGTCCTGCGAGTTTAGAGTGATCTGTTTGGATGGATGATAATTGAGAGAGTAATCTCTTTTTAGTATTTGAAAGCTGGCCCTTCGGGAAAATACTATCATCAAACAAATGACATATTTTTTTAGTGATAGGAACCAGGTCTTTATTTAAACCTGAAAATCCAAAAGTTGAGTATTCATGAAGCACAGAACTACCGTAACCTGCTCCAAAAAACTCCAGATTATCTTGAATTTCTTTTTGAGAAAACCTATTTGTTCCAGAAGTTAGACTTGAAAACATTAACTCTGTTTCGCCAGAATAAGTTTTATTGTCACTTAAGGCGCCATCTGCAAAATAAAACTTTACAGAAAAATTTGGAAGACTATTATCTTCAAGCCAAATGACCTCTATATTTTTCCAGTTGAGCTTTTTTATTTTATCTAAGCTATTTCCGTAGGATAAGCTTGCTGTTATCAAAAAAATTGAAATACATAATTTCATCTTAGTCCTTTAATTTTTATCCCATACAGTAACAAAAATTGGTTTTTGACCACTAATCATTTCATTACATGCATCAAGCACATCTTTCATTGTTATGCTCATGTATTCTTGAATCTCTTTAGAGTAATAATGTGGATCACTATAGTAAATTTCTCGCAATCCAATTAACTGAGCAAGATCAGCATTTGTTTCAAAAGATTTAAAATAATCAACTAAATATTGATTCTTAACTTTTTGAATTTCTCTTTCATTGATAGCATTCTTGCAAACTCGCTTAAGATTTTCATGAAAATTCTTTTTGAAATACTTAAGGCTTTTTCCCTTAAGTAGCTCTCCGCCAATCATAAAAAGTCCTGCTTTTTCGAGCCCATAATTATAAGCATAGATATAACTTAAGTTTGGTTTTTTTGAGTAAACATATTGCTGGTTTAGGTAAGAACTATCTCCTCCCCCTAAAACACTCGAGAGAATATCTAGTACAAAACTTTTCTTTGTACCAATTCTGTCACCTGGAAAAATAATGCTAAACATTGGCTGAGGTGATTGACCTTTGAAATTATAGGTTTTCCCCCAATCTGGTTTTAACTTGTAGAGATCAAGACTATCTTTTTCTTTTTTTATCTTTTCAAATTTCTTTGTAGATGGAATTTTTGAAAAGAGTTTTTCTATCTTTTCAAAAGTACTCCCGTAATCAAGATCTCCTGCAATTGTAATCACAATATTTGAAGGATCATAAAAAGTTTGAAAATAATCTTTGATTTGAGTATGTGTGACTGATTTTAAGTCTTTAATACTTCCAATAACAGAATCCTCATAAGGTGTTCCTTTATAAGCTTTTGTCAAAGCTCCCAATAAAAGCTGCCCTCGAGGTGAGTTTTCATAACGATATTTTCTTTCTTCAAGAATGACATATCTTTCTTTTTCAAAATCTGCTTTATCAATTGTGAGATTGAATAACCTATCTGATTCTAAATCTAAAATTTTATCAAGAGCTGCAACAGGTAAATTTTCATAATAAACAGTTAGATCTTGAGATGTATAAGCATTATTTGTTCCACCATTACCAGCAACAATAGTGTCGTACTCACCTTTTGGGTATCTTTTAGAACCCTTAAACATCAAATGCTCCAAGAAATGACTTGCCCCTGTCATTCCAGGTGTTTCATGACGAGCACCTACTTTAACAAAAGCATAGAATGAAAAAAGTGGCAGTTTGCTATTTTTTATTAAAATAACTGTAAGCCCATTACTTAAAACTTTTTTCTGAAGATCGACTTCAACTTTATGACTATTAGAAACACTATCCTTAGGTGTTTTTGCTTTTATACTTGTATCAAAACATAATGAACTTATTATCAGCAAAATGAGAATCTTCAATAAAACCTCTCTACGACATTATTTTAAAGAGTTATAATTATATTAACTTGGAGACTGCACTGCATGACGAAAGACGTTAGAGACAAAAATTCTGTATTGATGCTAGGAACTGGAACAAGTACAGGTATTCCCCTTGTTGGGTGCTCTTGTGTGGTTTGCGCAAGTAATAATCCTAAAGACAAAAGGTTTCGCTCTTCTATTCAAATTGTTTCCAAAAGGAATAAATCTATTTTAATCGATACTGGCCCAGACCTAAGGCTGCAGCTGCTTAACAACCATATCAAACATATTGATGGAGTTATTTTAACCCATGATCATGCAGATCATTGCCACGGTATTGATGATTTAAGACCTCTTTGTTTTTTTAAAGACGATCCACTTATTCCGATTGGTAGTCATAGGGCCACTATTGATATCCTCACCAAACGTTTCGATTATATTTTTCAAAAAAAAGGCCCAGCGCTTGGAGGAGGAGTACCTATACTTGAGTTTCATGAACTAAAAGAAGGAAACCAATCTTTTATAGATGAAGAGTTTTATTTTTTTCTTAATCCTCATGGCAAAACTCAAACCTTGGGAATTTGCCATCATAAAATGGCCTATATAATTGACTGTGTAGAAATTGCACCTGAGCATATCAAGTTTCTAAAAAATCAAAATCTAGACCACCTCATTATCGATTGCCCTAGAAGAAGGCCACATGATACTCACTTGCATTTAGAGAAAGCTCTCCACTATATTGAGCAAATTTCTCCTAAGAAAGCAGGGCTTACACATCTAGGTCATGACTTTGGACACAATGCACTATCAAAAGAATTACAGGCCAACTATGGCAACCTAGTACAAGTTCTATATGATGGGCAGAGCCTTTCATATAATGATTGATTCACCCCTGCATTTTAGTTATAGTGCCGGAAATTATCCTGGAGCTTAATGTGAAAATTGGTGTCCCTAAAGAAATTAAAAACAACGAGTATCGTGTTGGTCTTGTCCCTGGTGGAGTTAGACAACTTGTTCAAGATGGTCATGAAGTTTTTATTGAAACCAACGCCGGTATTGGAATTAACCTTACAGATGAGGACTATATTCGTGCTGGAGCAAAAATTCTTCCAAGCCTTAAGGATGTTTTTGAAACAGCTGAGATGATTATTAAAGTTAAAGAACCTCAACCTGAAGAAATTGCACTACTTAAACCAAATCATATTCTTTATACATATCTTCACCTCGCTGCAGATAGAGAACTAACAATGGGTCTTATGAAGTCTGGAGCAACTTGTATTGCCTATGAGACTATCCAAAGCCCTGATGGCTCTCTTCCACTACTTGTTCCTATGTCTGAAGTTGCAGGAAGAATGGCCACTCAAGTAGGTGCTACTTATCTTCAAAAAGAAAATGGCGGAAAAGGTGTTCTTCTAGGTGGTGTGCCTGGGACAAGAAGAGCAAGAGTTACAGTAGTTGGCTGTGGGGTTGCTGGAACAAATGCAATCAAGATGGCAATGGGCCTAGGAGCAGATGTTGTTGCCATTGATCTTTCAACTAAAAGACTTGCTGAACTTGATGACCTTTTTGATAATAGAATCACGACATTATTTTCAAATATTGAAAATATTGAGCAAAGTGTAGTGCAGTCAGACCTTGTTATCGGAGCAGTACTCATTGCAGGAGCTAAGGCACCTAAACTTGTCACAAGAGAAATGATCTCACAGATGGGCAAGGGATCAGTGGTTGTAGACATCGCTGTTGACCAGGGTGGTTGTATTGAAACTTGTGAACCTACCACTCACCAAAAGCCTACTTTTGTAGTTGATGGTGTTATTCATTATTGTGTAGCAAATATGCCTGGAGCTGTTGCAGAAACTTCTACTTATGCTCTTACCAATGTAACACTTAAGCATGCACGACTAATTGCAAATCTTGGTGTTGATAAAGCAGTTATTAGAGACAAAATGCTTCGACCAGGGGTTAATATTTATAAGGGTGAGCTTGTTTACGAACAAATCGCAACAGACCTAGATCTGAAATATACCCCACTCTCTTTGTAGGTTATACTTTACCCAAGTACCCATCACTGTTATTCTTGAAGTATGTTGATGCTTGAAAAAATTGTTATGATCTTAGCTTTGGTTGCCACTCTGGGAGCGACCGGAGTTTTTGTTTATACCGAGATAATTTTTCAACGCCCAATCCCTGATAATGAAATAGAACTCGCTAAATTTAATGAAGGTATTAAAGATATAATTGATTTTAAAACCTATAAAATAGAGAAATTTTCAACAAACCTATATTCAAGAAAAACAAGACTCCGTTACCTAAACCTTGAAGTTCATATCCAGCCAATCAGTCAAAATAAACTAGATTTATTAGAAGCAGAAAGAACAATGATTATGGATACAATTATTAGAATTGCAGGAAGATCTACTCCTGAGGATCTAAATACACTTGCAGGTAAAATTCTTTTCGAAAATAGAATAAAAATGTCTTTAAATGATTATTTTAATGAACCTATTGTTAAGAGAATTTTCTTCTCAGTATTTGTTATCCAATAATGAAAATTAATAAAGATCTACTCTTGATCCTTGTGGTCTCAATTGTTTTAGCACTTATTTATATAAGATTTTCAAAATTCTATGACTTTAAAGTCAAAGTTATGGAAGAAAGACATCACGGCCCAGTGAAATCGGGCCGATCAGATTAATTTTCTTTATTAGCAGGATTTGGAGAAGCCTCAATCATATTCTCAGACTCATCTGGTAATTGATTAAGATACTTATCAACTTCATCTAGGCTTACTTTGCCTTCGTCAACATGACGGTCACGGATTCTATTGTCCATAAGCTTTTGATCTAGGGCGTCGCATAATTTCATAAAAACTCCTTAAGCTTTGGATTTTTAACACAGTGAACCTAGTTTGAGAAGAGCAATTATTGAAAGTATTTGGGATCTTTGTCCTTATCTTGCTCGTCATCTCCATCTTTTACGATATAGAGATTGGCCTTGCTTTTTTTAGAGGCAGACCTTTTGAACTTTATGCCCATGGAGTCCTTGTTGGCCCTGGACATGGTTGTCCAATACATATGTCCAAACCCACCAAACATTGCAGCAAGATGTCCCCATGAGGTCACTGCGTTTGAGAGAAGGCCTGTAAAAAAAAGAATCCCAATAAGTAGCATGCAGAAATATCTCGCTTTCATTGGAAAGATAAGCATAAAAGTTAATATTCTATCAGGGTATAAAATTGAATAAGCTAATAGTAACGAATAGCTTAGCCCAGTTACTCCCATAAGAGGACTCATTCCATTAAAGAAAACCTTGGCTATAACTAAATAGAAAAGGCCTGCAACAATAAGCGAAGTTGCCAGAAAAAGACCATAGGTTTTCTTTCCCCAATTTGTTTCAAGCTCGCTTCCTATAAACCAAATAATGAGACAGTCAAAAATCGCTCCCATTAAACCTGTTTGAACAAGTGGATAGGTTAACAGCTGATAAATATAACCACTAAAAAACATATTAGGTGTCAGCCCAAATAACATGGCCAATTGAACACCTGAGACTTTTTGCAATACAGTTTGAAGAATAAAGGCAACTGCAACAGATGCAATAATAATTTTATTCAATTTCGTTAGCGGGGGAACGTATAATTGAGTCCCTTGCATGGATACTCCCTGGTGAATAATAATATTCTAACTTGAACTATGCTTGGGAGCAATCAGGCAGACTTACCAATACTTGAGATGCATGGCCTTCTTTACTTCATCCATAGTCTGAGCAGCTACTTCTCGTGCTTTCAAAGAGCCTTCACGCAACTGATTAAGGACTTCTCCCTTGTCTTTTGCAAACTCTTCCCGGCGAGTGCGGATAGGTGTAATAAAATCCTGAAGGATTCCATCAAGCCTTTGCTTAAGTGTTCCATCCCCAAGTCCACCTTTTTGATATTGCTGCTTTAACGATTCTAGTTCTTCCTGATCTGGATCAAAAATATCGAGATAAGTAAAAACCGTATGTCCCTCAACTGTACCAGGGTCTTCAAGGTGAATCTTATTGGGGTCAGTAAACATCTTTTTTATTTTTTTAGAAAGAGATTTTGACTCCTCTCCTAAGTAAATGGCATTGCCTAAAGATTTACTCATTTTTGTTTTGCCATCAATACCTGGAAGTCTTGCAATATCAGGAATAAGGGCCTCGACTTCAGGAAAGACATTTGTTTTATAAATACGATTAAAATTTCGAACAATCTCGTTAGTCTGCTCAATCATAGGTCGTTGGTCTTCACCGACAGGAACAAGATGTGCCTTAAAAATCGTAATATCTGCAGCCTGAGAAACAGGGTACATAAAAAAACCACAAGGAAGACTTTTTTCAAAACCTTTTTGCTTAATCTCTGTTTTTACAGTTGGGTTATGTTGAAGCCGGTTGACTGTAACAAGGTTTAAATAAAACATCGTCAGTTCTGCAATTTCAGGAATCATTGATTGAATCACAAAAGTTGTTTTTTTAGGATCAAGACCAACGGCCAAATAATCCAGCGCTACTTCAATTATATTTTCTTGAACAAGCTTTGGATTTTCCCAGTTATCAGTTAACGCCTGGGCATCTGCCACTAGAACAAATTGATTATAATCATTTTGAAGCTCAACCCTGTTTTTAAGTGAGCCTATATAATGACCAAGATGGAGAGGCCCAGTTGGGCGATCTCCAGTGAGAATAGTTTTTTTCATATTCACCCCAGATTTCCTATACTTAGCACTCTCAACTCTAAAACTCAACAAATATCAACCAAATTTCAATAACTTAACTTTATAACTAGATTCAATTTTGTCCCTATTTTAGCCGATATAAAGGGTATGAGTGCTCAACCAAAAGAAAAAGAAGAAATTAAGGCCGAGATAGCAGAGATTTTTAAAGGCTCTTATAAATACTATATGGGTTCAAAAACTTACTCTGAGGAAAACTTTAAGGTCTTTAAAAACTTTGAAGAAAATATCCTAATATTTGTATCAGAACAATTAACCAGAGTGGCCAATGGTGAATTTCTAAAAATGTGTACTTCTTATACTGTTAATGGAAAGTATGAACCCCTTCAAGTAACTATTGAGAAATCTCTAGGTGATAAATGGGCCAAAGAAACTTTTACTCCAGACAAGAATATGCCTCAACTTGAATATACTTTTGAGACATTAGATTCAACAAAGACCATAAAAGTTCAAACACCTGCAAAGTATCATATTGCAACACCTGCTTCTTGTACTGCACTTATGTTCACAAAAGCTAAAAAATATGACCCTACTATTTTAAATAGTTTTTATATCATTACTTCAGATAATGTCTGGGATTATCAAAAAGCAATTGAGAGTAAAATCATTTATTATCGTTGTGAAAATATTCACGTAAAAGATGAGCTTACAATTAATAAGAAAACTCTTTCAGGAACAGTATTTGAAGTTTTCATGAACGATAGTGACCCTGCAGACAAAAGGATTTCATATTTTCTAAGCAAACACCATGGCATCCCTTATCAGGTAACCATTGATAAAGAGACAAGAGCCGATATTAAAAACTTAACTGATATGACTCCATCACGTATTGAAGACTTTATGACTTAATCAGAACTCTTTATAAATTGAAATACTTCATCACAGGCTTCTTTTAAAGGAGCCTTTTTTATTTCATATGGATCCATTAATTGCATAAATTGATCAATTGTCCTTCCCTTCCATCTCTTAACTCTGGAATCAACAATGATTGCTCCCCCACGGTCCTGCTCTGAACGTATTAATCTACCAAGCTTTTGTTGAAGACCTCTGGCCCGCATAGAAAGAAAATAATCTACAAACTCGTTACCAAAATTATTTTGATAAAATTCTCTTCTTTGAGTAATAGAGAAATCTTGGCGAAGATCAGGAATTTTATCAATAAAAACAAACTGCAAAGACTCTCCTGGAATATCAATTCCTTCTCCAAATGATTCCATCCCAAGAAGAACACCTCTTGATGAATTCTTATAGTCTTCAATGATATTATTTCCCATACCCTGTATAAAAAGAGGAATCATCTCATCAAGCTTTTCTAATAAGACTTCTCTGGCAAGTTCAAAACGAACTTTTGCAGAGAAAAGCAAAAGTGACCTTCCCTCTAAGTTTTTTATAAGTTCAATCACGTCCTCTAAAACATTAGGAATAAAGTTTTTCTCATAGAGAGAAGGAGTATCCTCACATAAAAAGACTTTGGCCTTATTCTTATAGTCATATAAAGGATCAATATAAAAGCCAGAACGATAACGCCTTTCTGGGTCTAAATAAATATAGCCAGCTCCCCACTCTACCGCCTTCGTTCCCATATCTCCTTTAGCATTTGCAAGTGTTGCAGATGTAAAAACCACTGATTCTGACGGAGCTAATAATTGATCGTGGACTATTCTTCCAATATCAACAGGGGAAGACTCGAGTGCAAAACCATAAGTTTCATGAAATTTAATAGCAGAGGCATAATCATTATTTTCACTCAAAAGATGATTAAACCCTTTTGCAAATTCTTCTAAAGTGCCAAAAAAAGATTCAAATTTAGAGTAAGCTGAGAGCTCATTTTCTTCTTTTAAATTCCCTGGCTCATAAAGACTAGAGTAAGGTTCAAACTTGTCACAAAGAGTTTTTATAATATAACCAATACTTTCAAGGGCATTATAAATTGCTACCAAAGATTCTTGATTAAGACCTTTTTTACTTGGCATCGGAATTTCATTCCAATAAAGAGAAGTATACCTAGGTCTTTGCTTAAAAAAGCTTTCAAAAGTATCTCCCAAAGATTCAAGATGTTCTTTTAAGATTTGGTTTGATTCACGAACAAAATCTCTAAGCTCTGTGATCTTTGCTGTCGCAACTTCATTGTCTTCTTCATTTGATGAAATCAAAAAGAATAATGCCCCTACCCCTTGCATTTGATCAAGGCTCTTAACAAATGAAGAGAATGAGGACTCTGTTATTTCAATGGTAAAAGCATTAGTCGCTTCACTTTCAATTTTATGGGCCTCATCTACAATAATATGCCCAGGTCTTGGAAAACCTTTAGGCCATGAAAACATTAAAGCGTGGTTGCCAAGAATAAGATGGCTATCTTTAGCTTCCATAATTCCATTTAAATATGAACATCCAGATTTAAATGGACATCGCTTTCCAGTACAGGCCCTAAAGTCGACTTTATAATCTTTTTCCGCTTTATCAATATATAAATTTAGCTTCTTCAATATATAAGCAAGATCATCTCTTGTTATAGACATCTTCTCCATATCATTAAGATAAAAAATATACTCGAAGTAGGCCTGAGCAAATCTTTCATCAAAACTTTGTCCATCTATCAAAAAACCTTGCTCATCAATATCTCGTCTAAATAAAAGTTCACAAAGATGGTTACTTGAGCCAAGGAGCCTAGTTGTTTTAAGTTTTGATTCATCCAAGCCTAAAAGCTTTCTTAATTGTGGTAGATCTTTTTTGAGTGCCTGCTCTTGAAGAGTTTTTGTTCCTGTTGCAATTAGAACCTGTTTTTTTTGATCTAAAGAGAAAAGTGCACTCGGAATCATATAACCTAAGGTCTTTCCTGTACCTGTCGGTGCTTGGACCATTGCATGTATATTATTTTTAAAAGACTGTCCTGCCCTCAGGGCAAGGGTTTCTTGACCTTCTCTAAACTTATAATGAGGAAATATCTCTTTAATACGTTTAGTATCTCTTAAAATCTCTTTTATATTTTCGCCAGAAAAGTCTAAGTTAGGAGAACTTGGATAATCTTCCTTTTGTGACTTAGCTCTATTTTTTTCTAGATACATCTCAACATGTTCTACTAATGGAAAATCAATCTGATCTGCAATTTTTTCAAGACATTCTTGATCTTGAAAATACAATTTAAAATACCAAAGCTCTGTTAGTTTATACTTAATAGACAGAGTTGAAATATAATCCTTGCGAGACTTATGAGTTTTATCTTTAAAACTCAAATAACTAGCACAAAGGCAAACTTTCAATAAATCAATACTATCCTCAAGACCTCTATGTACCTCATGCTCTCTTAAGTTAAAATCTTGTATAAAAGACTCTAAGTTAAGTGATGTTCGTGGGCTAAAAATAAGACCTAAAAAAAATAAACTATCGTGAAACTCTGAACTCTCATCTTCAAAATATTTTCCTAAAAAGTTTTTTTCGAAACCGGCATTATGAGCAAGAAGAATATGATCCTCAAGTTCACCCAGTACTGGCTCAACCTCTCTCCATAGAGGTGCTTTGTTAATCATTGATTGCTTAATACCCGTAAGCTTTTGAATAAATTGAGAGAGTTTCTGATCAGACTTAACAAGGCTGCTATATTGCTTTACTAATGTATCCCCTTCAAATTGAACAAAACCTAGATCAATTATTTGATCAAATGAATGATCTATTCCTGTTGTTTCAATATCTATGAAGGCCCAATTTCCAAGATCCATAATATAATTCCTCTCGAACAAATGAACATACAAGATACACGATCAAATCGACTTTCCAAACACCTATAGCTTGGGCATAATCTTTTGTACTAAATCAATTACTGGGTATTTATGGAGTCTAATTTCTCTAACACAGCGCTCATCTTTCAAATACAATCAACACTCATAGTGGTACTGCTCTTTATTGGGGTTTATTTTAGAAAACAAAGAAACACCCATGTAAAAATAATGATTAGCGCGATTACCTGGGATCTCTTGCTCATAATTCAAATCGAGCTTAATCGTGGTGCCATTGCAAAAGCAGCCAAGGCCGCTAACAACGAGGCCCTGCTTAATATTCATATTCTTATTGCGATTTTAACTGTGGTTTTTTATGGAATCATGGTATACACAGGGCGTAAAATTATTAAAGGCGAACTACTTTTAAGACCACGCCACAAGATCTGTGGGATTATAACTCTTGTTCTTCGTCTTTTAACTTACAGCACAAGTTTTTTTATCGTGCATTAGGTTTTTTATGGATCCAATGACAAAAGCAAAAACTCTTATTGAACAAAACCTTAAAAACTCCTATGTTGAAGTGGCTGATCTTACTGGGACGAAAGATCATGTAGGCCTTTTAATTGTTAGTGATGAATTTAAAGGAAAGCTGCTGATTGACCAACACCAAATGATAATGGATATACTGAAAGATGAGTTCTCAAAAGAACTTCACGCTGTCCAAATAAAGACTATGACTAAAGAAAAATTCGAAAAAATGCGAGGATCTAATGAGTAATAACGAAAACCCATTTAATGTTTTAGGTAAACAATCCACACCCCCTAACCTTGGTAGTGAAATTACTGTGGATGCAGGAGAGCTTAAAGATAGAATTACGGCCCTTTTAGGTTCGTCAGACGTTATTCTTTTTATGAAAGGAAACCCTCTAGCACCACAATGTGGATTCTCTGCTAATACAGTTGGTATTCTTAACCAGCTAGGCAAAGAATTTAAAACATTTGATATTTTAAGAGATCCAGAAATCAGACAAGGTTTAAAAGAATACTCAAACTGGCCCACTTACCCTCAGCTTTATGTTAAGGGCAAGCTTGTAGGCGGTAATGATATTATTACAGAGATGTTTGAATCAGGTGACCTTCAAGAGTACTTCCAAAACCTTTAATGCTTGATTCTATAAAGCTTGTTAATGATTTTGTATGGGGCTATCCCATGCTTATCCTACTTGTCGGTGGCGGAATCTATCTAGCAATCCTTTCACGGTTTGCTAATATTACTTATTTCTTTTTTGCCATTAAACTCTTGGGAAAGTCTCATAAAAACCTGAAAGGAAAAGGCGACCTTACACATTTTGAGGCCTTAACAAATGCACTTTCTGCAACAGTAGGTCTTGGTAATATTGCAGGTGTTTCTATTGCCATTACACAAGGTGGCCCAGGCGCAGTTTTTTGGATGTGGATGTCTGGAGTTTTAGGTATGAATACAAAGTTTTTTACTTGTTCATTATCTATGATGTTTCGAGGAAAAAACTGGAAAGGAGAAGTTCAAGGTGGCCCCATGTATGTCATGGAAAAAAAGATGGGGCGATTTGGAAAATACCTTGCGATACTTTTTTCACTCTTTGCCCTAAGTGGAACTCTTGCAACATTTCAGGCCAATCAACTTTCTGAATACTTAAAAACTCAAATGGACATTGCCCCTTGGGTAACCGGACTAGTCTGTGCCATTGTTATTTTTTATATTATCTACGGTGGGATTAGAAGAATTGGTTTTGTCACATCAAAACTAGTTCCTATTATGTGCTTAACCTATTTAATCATGGCCGTAAGTATTTTATTTTTTCACCTTGAAGAAGTTCCAGGTCTTTTTAAACTTATTTTTAAAAGCGCATTTTCTCCAGAAGCATTTTTAGGTGGTGCTGTCGGTCTTACCTTTAAAGAAGTTCTTATCATCGGACTTCGCCGCGGAGCTTTTTCAAATGAAGCAGGAGTTGGAACTGCTCCCATGGCACACTCCAATGCAAAAACAGATAAGCCTATTGAAGAAGGCTTAGTGGCCATGCTTGGCCCTTTTTTAGATACGATTATTGTTTGTACTATTACTGCTTTTGTTATTTTACTAGGAGTTGATAAAATTCCAGAAGAAATGGCAGGTATATCTTTAACTCTTAGTGCTTTTAATAATTTATTACCAAGTCTAGGTGGTGTAATTCTTGGAGTCTCCACGATCCTTTTTTCTTTTACCACAATGCTTGGCATGGCCAATTATTGCCAGAAGGCATGGGACTATCTCTTTAGGGGAAGACTGGGTGGAGATTTAACATTTTATCTCTTTTACTGCAGTTTTCTTTTTATGGGATCGGTTCTCACTGTTGAGTATATTGTGACACTTGCTGATCTTGGCTTTGGACTTATGGCCTTTTGTAATATGATACCAACTCTTTTATTCGCTCATTTAGTTAATAAAAAATTCAAAGAGTTTAAGACTGGAAAATGACTATATTTCTTTCGAGGTGAACAATCTTCAAATTATAACTGCCTGCAATCCATTGCATTGTTTGCTCTTGATAAAAAGAGATATGAGTCGGATCATTTTTATAATGCCACCCTTTTAAGTTCAGCTCTTTAGAAAAAAAACTTGTCATCACTGCTAAGTATGATTTTTGTGCTAGTAAACTAAGCATAGTCTCCCATGAAGTCTTGGGATTATTAAAATGCTCAACCACTTCAGTGCAGGTTACAAAATCAAATGTTCTTTCAAATATTGTTTTATCATTTTTAAAATAAGGGTCATAATCGAGACAAGCAAGACCTTTTTCTTTTAAAATAATTGAGGTTGTTGGACCTGGACCACATCCAAAATCCACTCCCTCCATTGAAGGGTCTATGAAATTTAACAATGGAGTGAGAAGCCTTTCAAGAAATTCTCTATAGTGAGGATCATTTGGATTATTTTCATGAAGACCATAGCGGTCTTTTTCCTCTAAGGACTCTAAGTGAAAAACTTTGGGTACAAAAAGAAAACCGCAATTACTACATATATAATAATCGCGGTCTTTATCTTTAAAATGTAAATTTACAGTATCAGACTCACAGAGAGTACAGATCATCCCTTCTTGCCACAAGAATTTGTAAGAAGCTCATCAACTTCTTTTTTAACGGCAGCAGGAGATCTTCTATTATTGATAAACCTATTCCAAAAACCATCCGTTTCTTTTAATTCAACGATCTTACTAAAAGTTATAAGATCATCGGGATCGCGAATATCATATTTTTTTATCAAATCATCATAACTAGCTTGTGCATTAGAAACTAAACGTCTGTCTGCTCCCTTAGCAATACTACTTAAATGAAGCTCTCTAATACGCTCATTACTTGGAATAACTCCTGCAAGCTCTGTATTATGTGTTGCCTCTCTAATCGCATCTGCTGGATGTTCTCCTTTAGACCTATTCATTTTATAATCAGCTAGAATATCCACAACCTTATTACTTGATGTAGTTTGAAGATCATCAATACCTCGAACTAAATCTCTATAAAGTGTTGGAGGAAGAGAGTTATTAAGTTCATTAAAATCTCTTAATTGATTAGGGCTTCTCTCTATACTTCTATATTGAGACTGGGCTTTTTTAAGATCTCCTGTAAGCTTTACTAATTCATCTTCTCTCATATACTTAGCTAACTTCATGGCATCTCTATAGCCTAAAACATCAAGAGGAACAAAAGCTGTACCCAAAAGAGCATCAAACCTTGCTTGATCGGTAAGCTCGATCTGTCTAAAAAACTCTTCTTTTGCAGGCGAGTCTGGAGTATTACTCATAACTCTTTCAAAATGCTGTTGCTGATCTGCTCTTTGTTTATAAAGAACACCTAAGCCTGTGGCATCGACAGTTGCTCCTGCAAGATAAAGAGCATTAAATCCTTTTCCTTCTAGAAGAACCCGAGAACTTCTTCTAGAGCCTGCAGACATAGACTTTGAGATTCCCGAAAGCATGTCATCATAGCCTGTTCTGCCAATAAGAGTTTTAGCGCCTGCTTTTCTAGCAAGAAAGCCAGCTCCTTTAGCTCCAAACATAGCGGCCCTAATTCCAATTCCAGCAATACCACCAGCACCTGTTGCTAAGGCCATAATATTAAGAGCATTGGTGAGAGTTTCTTTTTTTTGCTCACCAGCGTGAAAGCCTTGAATATAGCTACAGACATTATCAATCAAATGCTCATTCTTTGCGAGTACTCTTCCAAAAGATTCAGGGTTTGATTGAGACCTAAGAGTCAAATAACTTTTAGCTGATTTACTATCTGAAATCTCATCATCTACAAAACCATCAATTTCTTTGCTTCTATTTTTTACGGCTTTATTAATATCACCCAAACTAAGTTTTTCATGTTTTTCAAGATCAAAATCAATTTCCATTTTTCCATTTACACATTCCTTTTCAGAAATATTCACTGGTGGCTTAATTGTTGAGAGTTGACTTAAAACAAAATGAGCGTTTAACCTGCTATCAACAGTGTCTGTATCTCCTCCACTAATCATCTCATTGTATAATGTAATATAATTTTCATAAGCTTTCTTAGCTTCACCACTTAAATCCCCTGTTTTAGGGTCACAAGCATAAATAAATGTTTTATTACCAAAAGTATTAGACCAAGCAGCCTCTACAAAACCTGTCTTGCGCTCACCTTTTGTTATCATGCTATTAAGTTGTATATTTAAAGAATCTACTTTTTTATCTATAAATTTTTTAATCTTTTCTGCCCTTTCAGATCCAAATCTCCTTCCCCTAAAGCCTTTAGCTTCTGAGGCATAAATATAATCAAAGAGATTATTAAGTTCTGGAACCTCTTCACAACGTGTCGGTGAATTTCCATAGGCCTTATTAGAACCTGTTTTTTTACAGAAATCTTTTTTTACAGAATCACGATCCATAGGAACTTCAGATCCTTTTAAATAATAACGATCTCTAATAAAAGCACGTACAGAGCTTGCTAAATTATCGAGCAATACTTCTTTTGCAAGAGCCTCTTCAGCAAGTCCATCATCTAGCTCTGAAATTGCATCTAACCCTGGGTAGCTATTCACAGATCTTACAAAATCCTTAGCACAACTGAGATCATCATCTGGAATTAATGAAGCTGATGTTGCTGCTAAACTAATTATATCTTTAGAGTAATCAGTCCTATCAACATTACATTGCTGAAGCTTAGTCTCTATATTTAAACTTTTTTGAATCCCACCTTGAATCCTATGCAAGCGATCCTTTTGAGACTTTGTAAAATGCTTTGCCTGAGCAACCTTGAAGGTTTCTAATTGCTTATCTAGGTCGGAAAGCATGAGCATCATTTGATCTGCAGGCATTTGGTCTGCTGTATCTATATAAGCTTCAACTTGATCAAGCGCTCCACTGATATTAAGACTTGAATAATTATCCGTGGGATTAGCTGCAAATAGCTGAACACTGAACATAGAATATATGACAATTAATGCACTTAATTTTCTCATAAACGCTCTCCTCTAGTGACATTATCGGTAGATCAATAAATCAATTAAACGAAAGAATGACAGACTTGACGCGTCAAGTAACTATGAAAGAAATTTGATAAAATTTGAATCTATCCTAAGGAAATCATTATGCTTAAAGCTTTTATTTTATCAATATTTCTAAGTACAAACCTTCTAGCTTCAAAAGAATATAATGTTGATGAGTTAGTAAGAATGAAAGGCTCACTAGTTGAGTCAAACGCTCAGAAATACCTTGCCCTCACTTTAAAAAATGCAAATCATTGGCATACATACTGGAAAAACCCAGGAGATGCTGGGCTTGCTCCTAAGTTCAAGTTTATTCATGATGGAGCTGAGATAAAACTTCAAGCACTTGAATGGCCATCACCAAAGCGCTTTATTGAACAAGGTGATATTTGGGCCTATGGCTATTCAGATTTCTATACATTTTTTTTCCAATTGCCCAAGGACTTTACTGGAAAGAGACTGACTGTTAAAGGGAGCTGGCTTGTCTGTAAAGATATTTGTATCCCAGGGGAAGATGAACTAAATCTCACAATCAATCAAAACTCAGTAAAAAATACTCAAAACCATTTTGATTATAATAAACAAAAAATTGATTTTCATAATACCCCAACGGCAATGAGCACTCCCGCTGGGTTTAATATTTACTTGGCCCAGGATCAAAAGGGAGAACTCATACTCCACTACTCTATAGATAAAAGTTTAGTTGAGATTGATCTAAAAAAAGAAAACCTTGTTTATCCGTTTCCAAATAAATACTTTGATTTTAAACATGAAAAAGTTTTTTCAGATAATCAGAAATACTATCTTCAAATGCCAGTAGACTGGAATGGCGAATATTTTGATAACCCTGAAGACCTCCCAAGTACCGGGCAATTTGAAAAGCCACTCAAATTAAAATTTTTATTTTTTAATCCAGAAACTAGAAAACGTGATGTCCTTACGACCACAATCGATTCATTTACAACTGATAATACAGGAGCTATCGCTCAATTTTATAAAAACCTAAAGACTACAAACTCAAACCCAATTCAAACGGATTCAAAAAGCCTTTGGTATTATTTATTATTTGCTTTTCTTGGTGGTGTAATTTTAAACTTTATGCCTTGTGTTTTACCTGTCATCTCACTAAAACTATTTTCACTTATCAAACATAAAAATAGCTCAAGGAAACAACTTCTAAAACATAACCTTGCCTATACAGCAGGCATTCTTTTTTGTTTTTTATTACTTGCAAGTATTATTGTTTCCATAAAAAACAGTGGTGAGTTTGTAGGTTGGGGATTTCAACTACAATCTCCTGTCTTTGTATCAATTATGATCCTCTTTTTATTTTTGTTTAGTCTTAATATGTTTGGTCTCTTCGAATTTATCACTCCTGGTGGATCAAAACTTGGAGCAGTTAAACTTAAAGAAGGCTTTGGTGGAGATTTTCTAAGTGGTGTTCTTGCAACGATTCTTTCAACTCCTTGTACTGCACCATTTCTTGGGACGGCACTAACATTTGCATTTACAACATCAAATTTCATGATTTTTTTAATCTTTCTTTTTGTAGGACTTGGCCTAGCAGTTCCATTTCTGTTCACTGCTCTTTTTCCAAAGACATTGGTTTTTCTTCCAAGACCTGGTGCCTGGATGGATAATTTCAAAAAGTTTTTAGGATTAACACTACTTCTAACTATTGCTTGGCTCTATGATGTTTTTCTCTCTCTTATTGGTAATAATTATTTTTCATTACTTTTAAACCTTACTCTTATTACAATGTTTTTCGCTGTCTATTTTCATAATAAAATGGGTAAAAACAAATTTTTTAGACTTATCTTTTTTCTAGCACCAATTGCCATTTTTCTCTCCCTTTTAAATCATGAAAACATTGCAGCTGTGGATACTCCCTTTGATCAAGAAGAATCCCTTGTTCAAGATGGACTCGAATGGATGCCATGGAGTGAACAGAAAATGAATGAACTTAAGGGGGAACTTGTTTTTATCGATTTCACAGCAAAATGGTGTTTCACTTGTAAGGTAAATGAAAAATTAGTTCTTCAAACAGATGCTTTTAGAAAACTTGTCCGAGAAGAAGGTATAAAACTTCTTCTTGCTGATTGGACCAAAAGAGATCCCATTATTGGCAATTGGCTACAAGGCAATGGTAGCGTTGGTGTTCCTGCATACTTTATTCAAAAGACTGATGGCACTCTTATTCGACTTGGTGAAACTATTTCAATTCAAAAAATTAAATCAAATCTTTAAATTGGCCTATTTTTTTTATAATTAAAAAATAAAAAACATTTTCCTGTGTTGACTTTTATCATTTTTAATATATTTTAAGGAATAAGATTAATTTTCTGCACACTTTAACTGCGGAGGTAGAAATGAATAACATTTCAACAGACATTCAAAAAATTGGAACCTACGGTTTTGGAATGGCTGCCTTTGCAGCAGTCATTAGCTTTACTACAAAGCTCGTATTAGATCTTGGAGCCTCTAAATACTCGGATTTAAA
>CAYGJN010000035.1:18812-19479 GCA_964350135.1 uncultured Bacteriovoracaceae bacterium
GTCTATTGAATGTTCTTTATGAGCTGCAAAAGAAACAAATAAACAAAAAAGAACATCGTCATATATCTCGATTAGGCACAGCTGTGTTTTCTTAAACTCAATGAGTTTTCAGAAAATTCTACTGCCAAAAAATGACTTTATGTGAGGATTTATGAAACAGACAATATTAGATTTAAGAATTTATGATTGGTTAGCTCTGCCAATAAGAAAATTTGAGCAAAAATTTAGAAAAATAGTAAAACTATTATCAATTGGAATAAAGGGTTTAGTCTATTTAGTGTTTAGTAAACCTAAAATTTATAGACAGATAGAACCTGGTCGCCATGAGAGGATCGATGATTATTATCGCCCTCCTCCTGGTGTTCTTATTCGATAATATTGAGGTAATTTATGAATAATACATACAAAGAAAAATTTATTGAACGCTATTTTAACCAACAGAACTCTCTTCCTGAGAAGGTAAAAGAGTTCTTTGGTCAAAAGATTGAACTCTATGCTCTTAGTGACTTAGATGAAGATTACAAATTCTGTGAAAAATGGCTGGTTGCAACTGATAAGTCTTGCTCAATTATCTCCCGAAATGGAGATGATTATGAGCTAGTAAAAGAGTTTCAAATTCAAGATGTATAAGAGATTAATGATATATGAGGAACAAGGATAAAATAGT
>CAYGJN010000035.1:19489-23051 GCA_964350135.1 uncultured Bacteriovoracaceae bacterium
GTAATGATGGGCCATATTAAGTTTTGGATTGAATCTAAGATAAAAAAAGAAAATATTAACTTCGAGCACCTTAGTGCTGATGAAGAATACTTGGACTCGACTTTAAGACCAATTATTGATGCTCAAAACAGTGTCTCTAATGAAAACTTGAATACATTATTTAGATTATTAAGTTATCTTTTACCTTACAAAAAAGAACTTATTATTGGATCTATCGGTGCTATTAGTGCAACTCTCTTATCCTTAGCTCCTGCTTACTTGTCAGGAAGACTTATTGATGAAGTTATAAAGCCTTTTCAAGATGGATCCCTTGATCCAATCGATGCACTTCATATGTCCTGGGTTATAGTTGGTGCTCTTGGAGCAGGTTATCTTTTAAAAGAAATTAGTATTTGGTTAAGACTGAATAAGATGAGTATGCTTGGCGAACATGTGGCAAAAGATTTAAGAGCTGAACTTTTTGAACACCTACAAACTCTTTCAATCGATTATTTCTCTAAAAAAAATACAGGAAGTATTATTAGTCGAGTGAGTTCTGATACGGATAGACTCTGGGACTTTATTGCTTTTGGTGTAGTTGAATTTTCTATTTCGATAGTTTCTTTGATCGCTCTTAGTCTTATGCTTATCACTTTGGACTGGCGACTAGGACTAATTATGTCTTTACCGGTGCCTCTTCTTCTTTTTGGAATTTATTTTCATGGGGAAAGAATGAATAAACTTTTTGTAAAGGCCTGGAGGAAATGGTCCAATTTAACATCCTTGCTTTCTGATACAATTCCAGGGATTCAGGTAGTTAAGGCATTTAACCAAGAAACGAAAGAGGTTAAAAGATTTAACCATAAAAACAGTATCGTAACTGATGAGTTTTATAAAATACATCATGTGTGGACAAGATTTTGGCCTGCTCTTATGTTGTCATTTCAAGTAATTGTTATGACTGTTTGGGTATTTGCCATTCCACGATTGGTTGGAGATGGAGAAAAAAGTATGTATTTAAGTGCTGGAACTTTTGTTTCGTTTCTTCTTTATATGACAATGTTTCAAACTCCAATTGAAGTTGTTGGCCAAGTAACCAGAATGCTTAACCGTGCTCTTAGTTCAGCATATAGAGTTTTTGAGGTTCTTGATACAAGACCTACCATTATCAACAAACCTGAATCTCATAAGTTAGAAAAAGTTAAAGGTAGTGTTGAGTTTAAAAATGTTTTTTTTAGTTATGATGGGGTTAGGCCTATTATTAAGAACTTAAACTTTAAAGTGAATCCAGGTGAGATGATTGGCCTTGTCGGGTCTTCTGGTGGAGGAAAATCAACAATTACTAAGTTGATTTCACGTTTTTACGATATTCAATCAGGGGATATTTTGATTGATGGAATAAATCTTGAAAAGATCGACCTTGGTCTTTATAGACGTCAAGTTGGAATGGTTCTTCAAGATCCATATCTTTTTCAAGGAAGCATTTGGGAAAATATTGCATATGCAAAACCAAAAGCGACCAGAGATGAAATTATTGAGGCTGCCCAAATAGCAAATGCTCATGGGTTTATAGGAAAACTTCCTTATGGTTATGACACTATTATTGGTGAGCGTGGTCATACATTAAGTGGAGGAGAAAGACAGAGAATCTCTATTGCAAGAGCGATCTTAGCAGATCCAAGAATCTTGATTTTAGATGAGGCGACAAGTGCTGTGGATACAGAGACAGAAAGAAAGATCCAAGAGGCACTAGATCGTTTAGTTAAAGGACGAACTGTTTTTGCTGTCGCTCATAGGCTTTCCACGCTTCGTTCAGCAGATAGGGTTTTTGTCATTAAAGATGGTGAGATGGCCGAAATTGGAACTCATACAGAACTTCTCTCAAAAAGTACTGGTGAATACTATAAACTTCACCAAATGCAAAAGGAGATGAGTGCATCATTTGCACTCTAATAGGGAGGTATAAAATGATTGAACAAGATAAACTATCATTAAAAAATAATGGGCTACTCTACCTGAAGCAAAAGGATAAGGAGGTTCAGGTCTTTGTTAAGAAATGTTTTCCTTGGTCTGCACCGAATGAGTATTTTTCTCTTCGGGATAATAAAGATAAATAGGTTATCATTGAATATAAAATGGCCTCTCTTTGAGGTGGGGATAAATTTATTTTAACGGCTTTTTGTGATAAATCTGATTTTATTTTTGAGATTATTGAAATCTATGAGGTAAAAGACGATCACCAACTACGAGAGTACTCTGTTAAAACCAATGCAGGAGAGCGCAAGTTTCAAACAAAACTTGAATACTGGCCTGAGCTTACAGATAAAGGTGTTGTTTTAATACAAGACTTAGCAGGTGATCTTTATCGCGTCTCTAGCCCAAAAGATCTGGATAAAAAGAGTAAGAAAATTCTCGATATTTATATATCATAACCACCAGGGCCAATTGGCCCTGGCCCTATATATCAGCTTCAAAACGAGGTTCGAGCTCAATAAGTTTTTTAAGAGCTTCTTGTGGTGAAACTCCTTCATACAAAATTTTATAGATGCTTTGGAAAATCACACAACGAATATCATAACGTGAGGCCAGGTGATGAACTGACTTAGCAGTCTTATACCCTTCAACTGTACTTCGTTGAGAGTTTATAATTTCTAGAGGCTCTCTTCCCTTAGCTATCTCAATTCCAAATTGCTTATTTCTAGATAGCCCACCAGTAGTTGTAAGAATTAAATCTCCCATTCCACTTAGGCCATAAAATGTTTCGGGTCGAGCATTATAAACTACACCAAAACGAAGCATCTCTCTTGTTGCCCTTGTTATTAGTGCTGCTCGAGTATTATGATTAAAACCAAGTCCTTCAGCAATTCCCCCTGCAATAGCAATAACATTTTTAAGGGCTCCCCCTAGTAAAACACCTTTGATATCATAGGACTTAAATATTTTAAAAAAATCAGTCTGTAACATTCGAGCTGATTTTAAAAGTACCTTTTTTGATTTACCGGCCAAAGTGACTAGAGTAATTTGTTTATCAAGAATTTCCTTTGCAAAACTTGGTCCTGATAGAAAACAAAATTGATCTTGGTATTCTCTAAAACATTCAAAGAATAAATCATCTGGAAGTTCTAATGTTTCTGTATGAATCCCCTTGGCCAGTGAGACTAGAGGTATTCCTTCTTCTAGATATTTTTCTATTTGCTCTTTATTATTTCTTGAAAAATCTAAAATAGCAGAGGTTGGAAGACCTGAAATTAAAATCTCAACTTTTCCTTTAGTTTTCTCTTCAAGTTCCTGCCAGCTCAGGGCCGCTTCGATATTAGCAGGAAGCTTAATCCCTGGTAGATAAACTGAGTTTTCACCAGAATTAATTGCATCATAAATATCTTGAGATCGAACTTTAAGAATAACTTGTTTGAAATTACAGGCTAGAACTGAGGCAATACTTGTACCAAAGGCTCCTGCTCCTAAGACTATAGCTGTTTCGTGCTTCATAAAGACATTAACCCCTCAATTACTAAGACTTTTTTATAAATCTCAACTATTTCACTAGTTGAGTTTACCTCTTTAAAGAAAGTATAGCCGCTAT
>CAYGJN010000036.1:0-22671 GCA_964350135.1 uncultured Bacteriovoracaceae bacterium
CCATAATAATTGCTAGGTTGAGATGGCCTACCTGAAATTTTGAAAGAAGGGGGTGAGTAATCGTTGGTGTAGAAAGAAGGGCATATCCAATGGCCCCAATGCCTGAACCTACAGGCATGACACAGTTTGAGTAGAAGGCAATATTTTTAAGAGGGACTTTATTAAAAGTCATAAAAAGAGGCACAAGAATAGCTCCGCCACCTAGACCTGTGAGTCCAGAGATAAGTCCACTTATAAGTCCGGTCAAAATGCTTTTAAAATGGTTAATTTCAAGACGAACAGGGGAATTGTATCCTTTTTTGGTGATCAAAAACCGTAGAGCAATCAAAGCAGAGGCGATTGCAAAAAGTAATTTTACGATGTTTTGATCAAGGATACTGACTAGGTAGCTGCCAGCTAAAACACCTAAAGTCATGGTTATCATAAGTGGAACTAGGAATTCTTTATTAAAAGACTTCCCTTCATGAAGAAAATTTCTGCAATTGAGCAAAGAGTTAATGGCAATCATTCCAAGTGAGGATCCAATAACGGTTTGCGGCGAAAGCTCAGGGAGCAATGTGTATAGAGCAGGAATAAGGATTATTCCACCACCAACCCCAAAGAATGAGGAGATGACGCCTACATTCATCCCGACTATAATGAGAAGTGAAATTTCTAACATGATTTAGTTTAGATTTTATAAAGAGGATTGTAATTATTTATGTTGATTGATCTTTTGAATAGTTTTTGGGATTTCTTTGTTCTGTCGGCTCCTTATTTAATGCTGGGTTTGATAGTTTCAGGAATTCTCCACCAATACTTACCTATTGAATGGGTAAAAAAAAATATTGGTAAAGAGACCACTATGGATGTGGTTAAAGCTGCGGCCATAGGTGTTCCTATACCACTTTGTTCATGTTCAGTTATTCCAACTTCTGTAACTCTTAGAAAGTCAGGGGCTTCAAATGGTTCAACTTCTGCATTTTTGATTGCCACTCCTGAGTCTGGTGTTGATTCCATTGCAATGACTTATGGTCTTATGGATTTACCAATGACTATTATTCGTCCTCTTGCTGCTTTTTTCTCAGCATTTATTGCAGGTGTTTCTCAAAATCTTTTTAATGATTTTCAGTACAAAAATACTGAAACTGTGGTTGAAAAAGACTGCTGTGGAAGTAAAGAGAAAAATAAAATAGGGCTTGTTAAGGGAATTCGTTTTGCATTTACTGATCTTATAGAAGATATTTCTTTATGGTTGAGTTTTGGTCTTATTCTTGGAGCGGCCATCAATTATTTTATTCCAGAGAATATGTTTTATGATTTTAGCCAGACTCAGACTAAGCTTGTGATACTTGCTATTGGAATCCCTTTTTATATATGTGCCTCAGCCACAACTCCTATTGCAGCAAGCTTGATTTTAAAAGGAGTTTCTCCTGGGACTGCATTATTACTTTTACTAGTTGGGCCAGCGACAAATATTTCAAATATAATGGTGATGCAGAAATATATAGGAAAAAAAGGCATTCTTATTAATGTTCTTTCTATTATTTTTGTGGCCCTTGCATTTTCTTATGCAACAGATTTTGCATATGATTATTTTAAATGGACGACAAATATTAAACTTAACTCTATACATGTTCATGCTAAGCATGCGCTATGGGAAGTTGCAATCTCAGTTCTCTTTTTAGTAATACTTTTAAGAGCAATATTTGTTGAAGTTGGTAAAAAATTGAGAGGGGATGAACATTGAAAGTTTTTATATCAGGTGGAACAAGCGGCATAGGAAAAGAATTAGCTGATCTCTACCTTGCTCATGGACATGAGGTAGCGGTTTGTGGAAGAAGCAAAGCTAAGTATGATGAAAATTTTACTGCTGAAAATAAACCTAAGTTTTTTGAATTAGATGTTTCAGATAGGGAAGCAGTAAAAAAAACCGTAAGAGAGTTTGTAGGTGAGGGGGAGCTAGACCTTATGATCGCCAATGCAGGCATATCGATGTCTCTAAAATCAAAAACCCCAAATTTTGATACTTTCAAAGATGTAATAGATATAAATCTTATGGGAACCGTTTATTGTTTTGAGGCAGCTCTTGAGTATATGGAAAAACAAAAACGAGGACATCTTGTCTCTGTTGCTAGTGTGGCTGGCTATGTTGGTCTTCCAGGTGCTGCCGCGTATAGTGCCTCTAAGGGAGCGCTGATTAAGATGTGTGAGAGTTTTTCAGTAGACCTTGAACATATTGGTATTTATACAACTTGCATTTGTCCTGGTTTTATTGATACGCCTCTTACAAAAATTAATAAACATCCAATGCCTTTTATCATGAGCGCCAAAAGAGGCGGAAGAATGATCTTTGATGCAATTCAGGCAAAGAAAAGACTTTTTGCCTTCCCTCTACCAATGAAGATTATTATTACAATACTTGAGATTATACCAAGACCTCTTTATCATTTTATTATGAAGCTACCAATGATTAATTATAGTAGGTAAGTATGAAAATTTTTATATTTTTACTTTTTTCACTTATGATTTTTTCTTCTTGCAATAAAGTTGATGCGCCTAAAGTAACAAAAACAGAGGCTGCAAAAGAAGATTGTGATTCGCCAAAAGAAATTCCAGAGTTTGATGAAGAGGAAGAAGAAGTTGTTGATTTAGCTAATTTGGGTAAAACCGAAGGTTGTAAATTAGGAGAAGAGCATTAAGCAGCTTTCTCATGTTCTTGAGAGTCTGTCTTTCTTGGTATTTTGATAAGAAACTTTACCCCTGTCTCACATTCTACAAATTGAATACTGCCTTTGTGGGTTTCAAGGACACCTCTGGTGATAGCAAGGCCCAAGCCTGCTGCCTTTGAGTCAATTTTGGTAGTAGTAAAAGGCTCAAAGATTTTCATTTTTACCTGATCTGTAATCCCTGGCCCATTATCAGTATAGCAAATTTCAATTTCTTCATGGTTTTGGCTTACATCTAATTTAATCATCTTTTGATCATTATCTTCTTGTAATGCAAATGCTTCCATTGAATTAATAATAAGATTGATTAATGCTTGTGACATTTGACTTTGAAGGCATTCAAAACTCAAGTCACCATCACAGCTATTTACTGTATAATCGATTGAGCGATTAACAAGCTTTTTCCCGTAAAGATTTTGAATATCTGCAAAAATATCTCTTAGGTTCACAACCTTGAAGCCTTTTGAATCATTTTTTCCTGCAACATTTCTTAGACTTTTAATAATACTCACAATCCTATCAGTCATAGAAGATATTTTGCTATTGAACTTTAAAAGCTTTTCACTATCTTCACTATTTTCAAGCATTGGTTTCATTAATTCGTTAGACGTTAAAATAACAGTGAGAGGATTATTTATTTCATGTGCAATCCCGCCGGCCATTTCCCCAAGTGCTTTCATCTTGGATGTTTCTAAGGTCATTGATTGGATATTTTGAAGATCTGCAGTTCGTCTTTTGATAACCTGATTAAGGTTGATAAGAATTCTTTCAGTATGTCTTTTAAGAGACCATTTCTGAGTAGTTGAAAGAGCAAACTGTTTAATAACTAAAGGCTCAAATGGCTTTCTGAGAAAAAGAACTTTATCACTGAGACCAAGCTCTGAGACAATATCGTCCCAGCTATGATCAGAGAAAGCCGTGCAAATAACACATTCTAGATTCTTTTGAATTTCCCAAGCTTTTTTGATTGTTTCAAGTCCATCAATACCTGGTGGCATTCGAACATCCATAAAGCACATAGCATAAGGCTTTTTTTCATCCTTTGCTTTTTGAATCATGACAAGAGCTTCTTCCCCTTGAAAGGCCGAATCAATTTCGTAATGAATGTTTTTTATTTCAGGTGGAGCTTGTCCTAGAATTTTTTCTTCAAGCTCATTGAGTTCATCAATCTCAGAGTTCATTGACTCTGTTAAGCATAACTTAATATCTTCATGAATATTTGAATTATCATCAACAATTAGAATTCTTCGATTGACCCTCATGCTATCTTATCGGGATATTGCTCTATTTTTTGACTATGAAAATATATATAAATAAAATGATCTTTCTAAGCAATTTGATCAGGGATTAAGACTAAGTATCTATAATAAGGACTTATAAATGGCACAAGTTTCAAGAAAATTTAATTTTAAAAATAAAACTGGTCAAGAATTATCAGGAAGGCTTGAGTTGCCTCAGGGAAGACCAAGGGCGTTTGCTCTTTTTGCTCATTGTTTTACTTGTTCAAAAGACATACTTGCAGCCACAAGAATTTCAAAAAACTTAAGCCTACAAGGCATCGCAGTTTTAAGGTTTGACTTCACGGGACTTGGAAATTCTGAAGGTGATTTTGCTAACACAAATTTTTCATCAAATATTGACGATCTAAGGTCTGCTTACTCGGCTATTGAAAAAGAGTTTGAGGCCCCTCAAATGATAATTGGGCATAGCTTAGGAGGTGCTGCTGTTCTTAAGCTATCACCAGAGTTTAGCAAAGTTAAAGCAGTCGTTACAATAGGTGCACCAAGCGATGTTCATCATGTTTCACATTTATTTAAAGACGATCTGGAAGAAATCAACGAATTTGGTGAAGCTAATATTAATCTTGCAGGTCGAAAATTTAAAATTAAAAAGCAATTTATTGACGATATCCAAGAGCAAGATATTTTATCAGCATTAAAATCATCGAAAAAATCTTATCTTATTATGCACTCACCTGTTGATGATGTGGTGTCTATTGGACATGCAGCTAAAATATTTGACTCTCTTAAACATCCCAAAAGTTTTATCTCACTTGATAAGGCTGATCATTTAGTTATGAACCCTAGTGATTCTGAATATATTGCAAATGTTATCAGCCAGTGGTGTCTAAGGTATTTAAGCTTTGCTGAAAGTGATCACCTTGTTCCGAGAGAAGACATACTCGTTCGCTCAAGACCTAATCATAAATTCACTCAAGATATTTATTCTAGTAAACATTTCTTAGTTGCTGATGAACCACCTTCTGTAAAAGGAGATGATTTAGGAATGAACCCTTATGAATTACTTTTAAGTAGTCTGGGGGCCTGTACTTCTATGACGATGAAAATGTACGCACAGAGAAAAAATTATGATCTTCAAAATATTAAAGTAGAGCTTAAACATGAAAAAAAATATTCTGAAGATTGCTTAGATTGTTCTGATGGCCTTAAAAAGCTTGATCATATAGACAAGAGGATAATTATTGAGGGAAATCTATCTGAAGAAGAAAAATTAAAAATCCTGGACATTGCAGAGCGTTGTCCAGTAAATCAAACACTTAACTCAAAGATTATTATAAAGAGCATTCATTAGTTTTAACAAGTTCTTACTCCTTAAAGGATCTTTAGATTAATTACAATATTTGTAATAAATAAGTCTTCTTAAGGAGATTTTATGAAGTTAATACTCGCTATTTTTATGGCCGCCACTTTCGCTCATTCGACAGAGACAGTAAGGTTTGTCTTTAAAGGAAAACCTACAGGGTTGCAAGGGCTTACAAAAATGGACTTTGGATTAACAGAGACACAGAAAAATGAATTAGAAAAAATAACTTCTAGAAAGGTTAACTTTAAAGACCTTTATTATTTAGATGAAAGCTTAGCTAAGTCTAGTTTTTTGAAAACATATAAAGAGTATTCAACAACAATTTTCAAAAAAGTCCCGCCTCCAATGATTATTCATGAAACTGATCCTGACTTTGAGGACGCTTGGTGGCAGAAACAACTAGATGTAGAAAAAGCTTGGGGTTTAGCAACTGGTGATGGTGTCACGATTGCTGATTGCGATGCTGGTTATTATGTGTCGGAGAGTGATCTAAACGAGAATCTTCTTATGAATGAGGCATATGATTTAGCAGATATTGATAACCCAACGAAGGTTGATGATGGCAATTTTGTAAACCATGGAACCTCTGTGGTCGCTATTATGTCAGGAGTATTAAACGGAAGTGGTACAAATGGAATAGCCTTTAACTCAAAAGTTATTCCTCTGCAAAATTATAATTATAATTCCACTCTAGATGACTTAGGAAAAGAGGAAGCTACAGCAAAATGTATTCTGCATGCTCTTAAAATTCCTGAAGTTAAAATCATTGTTTTAGAAAACCAAACCCGAAATGGTTCTTCTGAAACTTTTGCAGGTACAAGAGAAGCAGTTAGGCTTGCTTTGGAAGCTGGAGTTGTAATTGTTTCAGCAGGAGGTAACTACTATAAGGAGTTATTAGAAGAGGAAAAAGATAATACAGGTTCAATTATAATAGGCGCTGTTAATAAAAATGGTGTCAAGGAAACTTGGAGTAATTACGGTAGCAGAGTTACTATTGCTGCTTATGGTTCTGACCTAAAAACCTTAAGCGGCCCAAATGGAAAGATGGGAAGCTTTGGTGGTACATCAGGAGCAACTCCACAAGTTGCGGGAACAATTGCTTTAATGTTGGAAGTCGCTCCTCATTTAACACCTTCCCAGGTAAAAGAAATATTAATCCAAACGAGAACGACTAATACGAGTAATGAAATGGTTGGAGGAGTATTGAATACTAATCGAGCGGTTCAATTATCAATGCAACAAAAATTAAATTCTAGGTATAGCGATTCTTTTGTGAAGGGTATGTTTCGTCAAAGAATTATTGATATTTTAAAATAATTGTCAATCAGCTTTCTTGAAATGATTAGTGCACTTCTCGCACCAGGTTCTTCTAATGAAAATTTATCAGAGCATATATTTTCATAGCTAGCTTGCATAAAAGGCATAAAGCAATTTCAAGTATTTAGGAAGGTTTAGCAGTATATTTTACAATACTCATTGAGCTCTTCTTAAGCAGAGCTACACTTTATCAATAACTATTAAAGAGGTTTGTCATTGAGAGTTTTTGTATTTCTTCTTATATCAATTTCAGCAGTTGCATTTTCAAATGCCGAGATAAGTTTTTATACTCAGCCTCGGAGCTCACTTAGGCCCATCTTTCAAAATAGAATTGATCGTGTTTCTGAACAAAATATTAGAGATGTTTTAGTGAGAGAAGACTGTACTAATACCAATTTAAGAAAGTCAGGTTTTAATATTATAGGCGAGGCTGTTTGTAGTGATGCAATTATTATCACTGGCCATATTATTCATCTATCAGGAGTGATGGCATTTTCTCCACCGGTTATGAGTATCATGGTACGCAATCATTCTAGTGGCTCAGTTAAGCATTACGACTATAAAGGAAAGGACCTTATTCGAGCATTAGACACTGGTGTGACTATTGTTGGCCATTAATATTTCTATTGATTCTTAGTATATTGCTTTATAAGCCCATCCAATATCCCATCTTTTTTATAATCTTTTCTTGTGATTGCCCAAAGGGATAGCTTTAATTTTTCCAATTCACCTATTTTATAAAGTGTTTTGTTTTTAATACTTTGTCTTACGATACTCTTTGGGAGAAAGCCTACAACTCCACCGCTCTCAACAGTAACTCTTATCAGGGACGAGTCTGTAAATGTTCCAACTATTTGAACAGATAATTTATTATGATTAATAAAATCATCAATTTTATCGGCCATCATACAAGCTTCAGAATAATTAATAATTCTATGACCATCAAGACATCTTAGAAATAGAAAGTTTTATTAAAAAGCAAGTAAATGTTCAAAAAATTGATCGTCAAGTTAAGTATAAACCTGCCATCGTTGCTAAAAATGTAAAGAAAGCAAAGTTGATTGAGAATAAAATTAAAGAATTATTTGATGGTGTTCGCTACATATCCATTCGGATCTACGGTGACTATGTTGAAGTCTCAGGAACTGTAACAATCAGAGCTGATCGCTCATTAATAGCGAATTATCTCCTACAAACTTTGGCCGTTAAGAAAGTTATTAATAAAATTTTTATAGCAAAAAAGTAAGAATTGAGCTTAGCCTTAATAGACTATTCATATATTCTTGTTATTCTATAACTTGATAGTCATGCTTGGTGAAAAATGGCCAATTGCTTTATTAAAATTCTAATACTTCTTTTTTTACAAAATATAGTTTTTGCTTCACAGAAACGAGAGCAGCAATCACCAGAAAAAGAGAGAACAATCTTCCAGGATTTGAAGCAATCTTTTTATGAGGGACATGGTCATTTATCAACAAGTCTTTTAATTGCTACTAATTGGATTGATTCATTTTTTGGAGATAAAAAATCACTTGAAGAAAAAAATGGAACTCGTTTGCGAGTCTATTATATAGCTTCAAAGGAAGAGTCTAGTGACTTTACTGCTGAACCTGCCTTCAAGTTAGATCTGAAATTACCAAATCTTCAAAAAAAGTTACAAATTAGTTTTGAGAAAAGTGCAAAATCTGAAAAGCAGGCTGGTCTAAGTCCTGAGAATAAACCTTCAACTGATAAACGAGTAGAAAAGGAAGAAGTTCGTGGAAGTATTAGCTTATTTTTAAATGAAGTACTTGATTTTGATCTCAAGTTTACAACAGGTGTTAAGGCAAATATTCCTCCAAGGCTTTTTTCTAATTTTAGGATCTCAAGAGAATATAATATTCCAGGAGGGTGGACCTTAAGAACTATTTCAAATACTTTTTGGGAACAAGTTCCGGGCTTTGGACAATCGTTAACGGGAGATTTTGAAAGAACCCTCAGTGATAATCTTCTACTTAGGGTTATTAATGAATCAACTTGGCTAGATGAATCTGATGAGATCACAGCCTCTCATGGACCAACATTATTTCAACGATTATCAAGCCGAAGGGTAGTCTCTTATAATATTCGTGCTAATTACACTAATAGACCTCAATATCAGTTAGATGCTTATGTTTTTAATCTGGTTTACAGACAAAATATTTCAAAAGGTTGGCTTTTTTACGAAATTGTCCCAACTATTAGCTTTCCAAGAAGTTATAACTTTAAGTCCCGCTTGGCCTTAGCTGCAAAGATAGAGTGCCTTATTGGTGATTTTTAATATACAGGTGTCTAGTTTTTTGACAGCAAAATAATACATAGTCTCTCGATTTTCCTATATGGGTAATTACATTCCGTAACAATAGTTAAGTATCTTAAATTATATTGCGGAGTCTTAAGTGAGAAAACTATCTCTATTATTCGTTCTTTTGACACTTATATCATTGCTCGTTTCTTGCGGTAAAAAAACAAAAGATGATGTAGGGCAAGAACTTAGTACGGCCAACGCTTATCTAAATAGCAAAGATTATAATAGTGCAATAGATGTTTTACAGAGTGCTCTAGATAATTATCCCGACAGTAAAGAGTTAAAGGTTAAAATGGCCCATGCTTATGCGGGAGCAGGGGGATTTGAGGCCCTTGTGTTTGCAGGTGTTTTAAGAGACTTAGGAGAAACAAACCTAGCTGGAAATATAAAAGGTTTTCTTGATAATATTGAAATTGCTTTAGCAAAACTACCAAGCTTATCAACTGACCAAAAAGAGAAGCTAGATAATGCAATCAAGTTTTATAAAAGTTTGGGATATGATCCTTTTAAAACGACTAAGGAAGTAAACTTTAAATGGGGCGTTCTTCATACTTATAGACTCCTTGTAACAGTGAAAGAAATGGCAATGTATACTAAAATCGTTCTTAAAGATAATTCAAACTATACAGAGGATGACATTCAAAAGTTTTTTATTACAAAGCTCGATGTAATGGCTCAAGACTTTTATAAATCTTACCAACTCTTTAGACATTCTTTTGACAAGCTCAGCCTGATAGCTTTAAAGGCAGAGGATTTAATTCAGAATACAATATCAGATGATGAATTTAAGATTAAGGTTGATGCTAGAGCAGATAATTATAGAGATTTTGCTTCAGACTTTATTCAAGATAATAAAGAGATTATTTCTTTAGCAATTGCTCGAATTGCAGATAAGATTGATCTTCTTGATATCGAAGGCAGCATTAGAAAGATTGCTCTTTCTGTAGAAGAAGGTAAGAATAAGATTGCCTCAAATACTAAAGAAAAAATAGATAAAGTAAGTGGTGAAATTAAAGATAGCATTGACTCGGCTGGCATCGAAGAAAGTTTGGTAAAACTTAAAAAGTCGTTTAATAATAATCAAGAAGATGTTGAAAAACGTATTATAAAACTTTCTATTTTAGCTAGGTTGTTTATTGGTAATGTTGTCCTAGACAATACTGATCATATAGATGAGCTTTCGTATATTTTCAACTATAGACTTAAGCAAGATTACAAGTCTGCTGTGGCCCTTGCCTTACAAGAAAAAAGCCTTAGACCAATTAATGATTTTTTTAATAATAATAGCTCCAGTGTATATACTTTAGGCAAAACTTGGAAAATCTTGAGTAATAGTTATAACAAATATGAAATGAGTGAATTTGTAGACCCCGAGGTTGAAGTCTTATTAAGCTATATTGATAGAGAAGAGTTAAAAATATTAACTGAAAAAAGTAATCTTGTAGCTAAAAAAGTTGAAAAAAGTATTATGGATGGTACAGGTGAGCTCGAACTAGAAAATGGAGCAATAGTGGAAGATGTAATGAATCAAGTTGACTATGATGTGAATGATTTTATTGATAGTTCTGAGAATACCTCTGCTGAAGTTCAAGAGATTATTGAAGAGACAGAAGCGATTTTATATAAAAAGAATAAAAATGAAATAAGTGATCTAGACCATATGATAAATCAAGACGCTGCGGATTTAGGGCCGGAAGTGGAACCTTATCTAAATGGAGCTGAAGAGGCTCTTGAGTATCAAGATGATGAGTTTGACGAAAAGGCTCCAGAATATATTGATGATGTTAAAGATTATATTGAAGACTGAAAGAATAGGCCTTGTGCAAAAAAATAGTAAGTAATGTTAAACTCCTAATATGAATAAAATTATTATTGGGAGTTTTCTTCTTCTCAGCTCATTTAGTCTATTTGCCCGAGAGTTAAACTATATTGAGTCTAAGATTTTTAGACTTTCTGGTCATGAAAGAGTAGATGAATGGGTTTTACCTTTTTATAGATATCACAAAAAAACATTTCCAAATACCAAATTCAATATTTTTGGGTCATTAAACCCAGATCTCCCTGATGTGATTGATGATATTGATTCTAAAGATGAAGAAAAAATTACAGCGAGGTTAGATTCTAGTTTTGGCAAGCCTTACGATGCTTCTGCAAAAGTATTAGTTGGTTATAGATATAAAAAATTTCTTCAAACATTTTCAGCTAATGCTGGTGCCGTTGCAATTATCAATGACCCTGTATTCCCTGAGTTAAATGCGATTCTTTTTCATGATTATATTTTAACATCTGCTTATGTATTTAAATTTGGAAAAAAACTCACTTTAATACCCCGTCTAATCTATGGTAGAAGAAAAGTTTTGGATTCTTCATTTACTGCTGCACAATTGGCCAACGAAAAACCTAATACTAAGATTAAAAATAGTCCATGGGAGCATATTGGCGAAATTAGCTTAAATAGCAAGTATCTAACAACACACCTAGATTTTGTGTTTGAAGTAAACTCATACCCATTTATAAATAATGAGTATGAGTATTGGGATTCAAACCTTGGAGTAAAGTCAAAGAACATAAAAAAATATATCCCCAATTTAATTTTTAAAAGAATTGATGCCTATCTTTCATACTCACCAGCATATGGTGGGAACTATGATGTTTCTCGGACAATTAGAGGAGGGATTGGAGTCGAATTTAATGATAAAATTATGATTGATGTATTCTTTGAAGACGAATTTCTGTTTGGTTCACTAGTTAAGTTAAATACAAGTTATTTCACTCTTTCTGCTTTCACTTTTGAACGTTCATACGATGATTATCATACCCAGAAATCTCGACAATATGGACTAAGCCTAACGGCTCAATATTAAATTGGAGTTTTAAGTGATTCTAATGATGGGTTTCAGAGTTGGAGCAGCTAACTCTTTAGAAAAAAAAGATCTTCCTTATATCGTATGGTCAGAAAGGCCCATTAAAAATAATAAAAAATATGAATCTTTAATTATTGGTGATTATCCAAACTCTGATAAAGATCTTAACCCGTATCGTTCACAATTAGAAAAGATAACTCATGTGATTGCTGTTTCTGAGGCTGCTGTTATACCAGCAAGTATTATTCGAAAGTATTTAAATATTTATAGAAATACTAATACCTCTATTACCCGGTGCACTGATAAACTCAAAATGAAAGAGTACTTGGCTGAGAAGGATATTCCTATGACCAAATTTCTTTCTTCCAAAAATCAAACAGCTGAGTCAATTTATAATAAACTAGGTCTACCAGTTGTAAACAAATTGAAATTAAGCTCAGGTGGAAGAGGTGTACGCTTTATAAAAAACCGGGAAGAGATAGATAGACATATCAATAAAGAAAGCTATTTTGAACAAGTCATAACAGGAAAAGAAGGCAGCATTGAATCTTTTATTGTTGATGGGAAAATCATTTTTACTAATATTACTCAGTATTATAAAAATGGGCATTGCAATATTTTGCCAGGAAATTTTGAAGATGAGATTAAAAGAAAAATTGAAAAGCTAAATTTAGATGTTTTAAAAGCTTTAAGACTTAAGTGGGGAATGACTCACCTTGAGTACTATATAACAGAGAATGAGGTTTTATTTGGTGAAGTCGCTATTAGGCCTCCGGGTGGCTATATTATGGAAGCCTTGGAGCAATCATATTTGCAAAACTTTTGGGATTTATTTATTGATGTTGAGCTTATTAAAGAAAATACCGAAATTAACGTCTTATCAAGATATTCAAGCTCTATTGTTATCCACCCTGGCATGGGAGAGGTGAAAGAGGTTAGAGGAGCTGAAATTGTGGATGGACTTAAATCAAAAATAAAATTTAAATTAAAACTTAAAAAAGGCGATATCATTTCTGACAGGCAAGGAGTTGGACAAGACTATGGCCATGTAATTTTGGCCAATAATGATCTTGATTCATTGTTACAAGATATAGAAACTTTTTATTCACGGTTTAAAATAGTGATGATCTGAATAAACGATTATCCAAGTATATCGCTCGGTTTTCAAGTCCTACATTTTTAATTTTATTTTACCGATAATATATAATGAATAAGGACAAGCTGCTTTTTATCAATGAAGAAGTTGTTAAGATTGTAAAATCTCTCAATATGTTAGAAAAAATTAGCTGGCCTGCAGATCTAGAGAAAGAGTTTTTCAACAAGCTAAATAAGACTCGTAAACCAGTTTTAAATTTTACTTACCCCAAATACAATCTTCATGATAAAAAAAAGAAACTCGTAAAGTTAAAAAAAGAACTTTCAAAAGAGAACCCTCTTCATATTTATACAGCAAATACAATTGATAGTTATATTAAATCAATTGATATGATTCATTCTATTGGTTCAAAGGCATTTGAGGATGTGAGTATTGAAGAATATGGCCGCCCGACACATTTATTGTTTGAAAGTAAGTATTCTCATTTAGAAATGGCTAAGTCTTTTATTAATGCTTTTGATGACTATGAACACCCCTATGTTATAGACAATAGGGGGCAGTTTTCAGCTCAAGAGCTCAGAAAATTTTTAATGCGCGAATCAAAAGCAACTTTTGCTAAAGAAGGACCTAGAATAGTTTTAAGTAGAGATATAGCGCCTAGGGCAGCGGCTGGAAAAAATAGAGTACGACTAAGAGAAGGTGCAATATTTTCTGATTATGACTTTAATCAATTGCTGGTTCATGAAATTATGACACATTCTTTGACGGCCATTAACGGTTCGTTACAAACTAAACTTCCAATATTGGGTTTAGGAGCACCTCGAACAACGAAAACTCAAGAAGGGCTAGCAACTTTTGCAGAAATAATAACAGGTTCTCTAGATTTAGCGAGATTAAAAAGACTCGCATTAAGAGTTATTGCATTAGAGATGGCATTAGAAGGAGCCGACTTTTATGATCTCTATGATTTCTTTCTCTTAAATGGTCAAGACTCCAAAGAGAGTTATTTATCAGCCTCTCGATTACTTAGAGGAGGTTTTGCCTCTGGAGGAATAGCTTTCACTAAAGATGGTGTCTACCTCGAAGGGCTTATTCGAGTTCATAGCTTTTTTCGATGGGCATTTAAAACTAAAAACTTGCAATATACCCACTTATTATTTTGTGGCCGCATGGATATAAATGATATTTTTCTTTTAATGCCAGCCTATGAAGAAGGTCTCATTGATGACCCTAAGTTTTTACCTTCATGGTACAAAAGCATTGATCTATTAGCAGGAAAAATGGCCTTTTCACTAATACTTAATGGAATAGATCTTCAGGCTGTAGATTCACATTTTTCAAACAAATGTCTAAAAAACGTAGCCTGAGAAATAATAGCTAGAGTTAGCTTCTATTAAATTAAAGCTTGCTTTTTGTAATCAAGTCCACCAAGTTTTTTAAAGGAACATTAGACTCGAGGGGATGCCTTAACGTTTTTTTAGAGACAATTTTATAGCGATTAGATCTACCAATTTTTCTTCTTTTGATATAACCAGCTTTCTCTAGATCTTGAATAATACCTAGAACTGATCGCTCAGTAATTCCAACCTTTACTGCAATTTCTCTGACAGTAATATCTTCGCTGGTAGCAAGAAGAAAATATACATGGCCGTAATTGCTAAAAAATGTCCATCTTGTCTCACTCGGATCCACTTGAAGCCCCCTTGCTCGTAAGATTACTATAGTTACATGAAATGAAATACATGAAAAGTATTGCATGTAATTAGTATCAGTGTTAAATTAAGAATTACATCCATTTATAAATGGAAGTCTTTGGAGGATAAAGTGGAGCTTTTCATAGATTTTTGTGTCCGACTTCTAACTCAATTTCAGTCTATTACATTGGCTTTTTTAATTGGAGGAATGCTTCTTGCTGCTTTTAAAAGTAAGCTCAGTATACCTAATGCGATCTATGAGTTTATTGTTTTTATGCTTCTGGTGAAAATTGGAATCGAAGGTGGAATAGAAATTCGTCAAGCTAATTTTGCGACCATGTTTTTCCCTGCTGTTTTATCTGTCTTAATAGGACTACTAACAGTTTTTATTGGTGTTCTCTTTTTTTCGTTTATACCAAGTGTAAAAAAAGTTGATGGTATAGCAACGGCCGGTCTTTTTGGGGCTGTTAGTGCTTCAACTCTTGCTGCAGGCATGGTCGCTTTAGAGGATCAGTCAGTGAGTTTTGAAGCCTGGGTGCCAGCGCTTTATCCTTTTATGGATATTCCTGCTTTAATTATAGCGATCGTTCTTGCTAATATTTATTTGAAAAAACAAAGTGGTAGTGAAAGAAAAGAGATAAAAGTTTGGGGAATAATAAAAAATAGTTTACGGGGCTCAGCACTTTCAGCATTAATTTTTGGACTGATACTAGGGCTTTTAACAAAGAGTGAGGGTGTACTTCATTCTTTTTATCAACCTTTGTTTAAAGGCTTCTTATCGATCTTAATGCTTATAATGGGTATGGAGGCTTATGCACGTATTAATGAGCTTAGAAGAGTTGCTCATTGGTTTGTTGTCTATGCTATCTTTGCACCAGTTCTTCATGGATTACTGGCCTTTGGACTCGGATATATAGCTCATATTACAGTAGGCTTTAGTCCAGGTGGGGTTATTTTACTTTCAGTGATTGCAGCATCTAACTCTGATATTTCAGGACCTCCAACTCTAAGGGCCGGGATACCAAGTGCTAATCCTTCAACTTATTTAGGATCATCTACAAGTATTGGGACACCAGTGGCCATTGTAATATGCATCCCATTATTCATAGCTCTGGGAAAATTAGTTTTTAATATATAGTGAAAGAGGATTTATAATGAAAGTACATAATGTAAAAAAAGTAGTAATCATCACAGAAAAATTAATTTCTGAGCAAGTATGCCAATTACTTGTTGAAAGTAAAGCTAGTGGCTACACAATTAGTAACGTAGGTGGAAAGGGCAGCCGAAATATTCGTACGGACTCTGATATTGCTTCTGTGTTAGGAGGCTTCACAAATGTGAAAATTGAAGTCATTGTTAAAGACGAACAAGGGGCTCATGAAATTATAGAAAAAATAGTGGATGAATTCTTTGAGGACTTTTCGGGTATAACATATATCGAAAATGTTGAAATAATTAGAATGTCTAAGTTTGTTATTGAGTAATTAGTATCTCTAGAGAAAAACTTCTGTAACTTTATTAAGAATTTTACTCATTATACTTGACTCTGTACCATAGTACGGGGTTTATAGTGTATATATGAAAGAATTTTTAACAATCGGAAAATTAGCTAGTGCGGCAGATGTCACTGTTGAAACGATTCGCTTCTATGAAAGAAAAGGTATTTTAAAACAACCCACAAAGAAAGGTGCATTCAGGTATTACTCTGTTGAGTATATAGCTCGAATCCGTTTTGTTAAGAGATCACAGGAGTTAGGTTTTACATTAAAGGAGAGCAAGGCCCTTTTAGATTTAAAAATTAAAAACCAGGCAAAGTGCGGTGATGTATTATCTAAAACCAAAGAAAAAATTACAGAAATTAATCAAAAAATAAGCGATCTTAAAAAGATGAAGAAATCTTTAGAGGGACTAGCTAAATGCTGTGTTGATAACAACCAAGCCCTAAGTGATTGCCCAATTCTTGAATGCTTTTAGAGATATAAGGGTAGATAAATGAAAAAAAATGTTTTGTTTTTATGTACGGGCAACTCATGTCGCTCACAAATGGCCGAAGGATGGGGGAAGTTTTTAAAAAGCGATCAATTTAATTTCTATTCTGCAGGTACAAAAAAACATGGCCTAAACCCTAATGCCATTAAAGTAATGAAAGAAGTTGGGGTTGATATTACAGGGCACAAATCTCAGACCACAGACGAGCTTGGTGAGGTGGTGATGGATTACGTATTTACCGTTTGTTCAGATGCAAATGAAAATTGTCCTTTTTTCCCAGGTGGCAAAATTATTCATACAGGTTTTGATGATCCTCCAAGACTGACAAAAGAAATAAGTGACGAGGAAGAAGTCCTGAGTGTTTATCGTCGTGTCCGCGATGAGATTAAAGAGATGATAAAAAATATTGAAAAATATATGGAAGGTAATAAATGAGTAATGAGTCAGAAAAGATGGGTTTTTTTGAGCGTTATCTAAGTCTTTGGGTTGCTCTTTGTATTGTTGGTGGAATTGTTCTTGGGAAACTTCTTGGAAGTTCAATTACAATTTTGAGTGAAATGAATATTGCAACTGTTAATATTCCTGTCGCTGTTTTGGTATGGCTCATGATTTTTCCGATGATGGTGCAAATTGATTTTAGTTCGATTAAAGATGTAGGGAAAAACCCCAAAGGCCTTGTACTAACTCTTATAATAAACTGGTTAATTAAGCCTTTCACTATGGCCTTTTTCGCTTGGCTTTTCTTTGATAATCTTTTTATGGCCTACCTTAGTCCAGAACTGGCACAAGAGTATATAGCAGGTGCGATTTTGTTAGGGGCAGCACCTTGTACTGCAATGGTTTTTGTATGGTCTTATCTTACAAAAGGTGATCCGGAATACACACTTGTACAAGTGGCCATCAACGATCTTGTTTTACTAGTGGCTTTTATACCAATTGTTAAATTTCTCCTAGGTGTGACAAATATTTCGATTCCTTATGATACATTAATTTCATCTGTGGTGATATTTGTTGTCATACCTTTAATTGGTGGTTATTTGGCCAATATTATCCTAATTAAATCCCATGGCGAAAAATGGTTTAAAGAGGTTTTTATGACAAAACTTAAACCTGTATCAATTATGGCACTTCTGACAACATTAGTTTTGCTTTTCGCCTTTCAGGGAGAAAAAATATTAGCTAACCCCTTTCATATATTACTAATAGCGATTCCCTTGGCGATTCAAACATATTTTATCTTTTTTGTGGCATGGGGAGTTGGTAAGAAGATGGCCTTGCCTCATTGTGTTTTAAGTCCAGGTTCAATGATTGGAGCAAGTAATTTTTTTGAATTGGCAGTAGCAGTAGCAATTGCACTTTTTGGGTTAAATTCAGGTGCAGCATTAGTTACGGTTGTTGGTGTACTTATTGAAGTACCTATTATGTTAAGCCTTGTTAAAATTTCAAATAAATGGAGATATTAATGAGTTACTTGAATTTTGAAAAATTTGATTTAGTACCTGATGGTTTAAAAGTTTCAGAACATAAGCCCCGAATACTAATTTTGTATGGCTCTTTGAGAGACCGCTCATATTCAAGGCTTCTTGCTGAGGAAGCTGGTAAGATTCTTGAACATATGGGAGCAGAAGTTAAGTTCTATAACCCTGATGGACTTCCTACTTATGATTATGATCGCTCTCTTGAGCATCCAAAGGTTCAAGAACTAAGAGAGTTAAGTCTGTGGTCAGAAGGACAAGTTTGGTCTTCTCCAGAACTTCATGGAAATATATCAGGACTTATGAAAACTCAAATAGATTGGATTCCGCTTTCGATGGGAGCTGTTCGTCCTACTCAAGGAAGAACTCTTGCAGTACTACAAGTAAGTGGCGGCTCTCAGAGTTTTAATGCTGTAAATAATATGCGGATACTTGGGCGATGGATGCGAATGATTACTATTCCAAATCAATCTTCAGTAGCGAAAGCTTATCAAGAATTTAACGAAGATGGATCAATGAAAGAATCTAGTTTTAGGGATAGAGTTGTTGATGTAATGGAAGAGCTTATGCGTTTTACTTATCTTACTAGGGATCATGCCGATTTTCTAGTCAATCGTTATAGTGAAAGAAAAGATGCCCATAACAAGGCCATTGAGGCCATGAATAAGGCGGACTCTAAATGCAAAGCTGGAACTAGGTGCTGCTAGGAGAAAACTATGATTCAAGCTGTTGGTGAAGTTTCTATTGAACATCAAGAATTAGTTAAAAAAGCTTTCTTGAAATATGATCTTAATATCGAATTTACGAGGGATATATGAGCAATATTAAAAGTTTGTTGGATTTTACGAAGCTGAAAGGCCCTAACGAGGTTCAGAGTCGTTTCAGTGAAGTAGCAGCTAAACTATTTTCAAGTTATGTGTTCGAAACCCAAAATGGTGAAAAGTTTAATATTACTGATCTTGAGCTTTATCTTCATAATAAAGATACATTTCAAGATCCTTTTATGACAGCTAGGCACCACACTCAGCTTACTTCAGGGTATTTTTATATTCATCGAAGTAAAAAAAATAATAAACAATTTAAACGGCCGAATTTTATAGGTCTGGATATTACTTGTGGATCGGCTTTTGAATGTTTCGGCGGTCTTCTTATTCGAGCCATTAAAAATACTGAAACTGGGAAAGAAATTGATGGGTGTGCCAAGGTTCTTAATTACATTGTAAGCGGTGTTGAAGACTGCAAGCTCATTTCAAAAAAATGGAGTGAAAGCGATCTGAAAGTACTTGGGGAGATTGACGATTGTAGTATATCTAATTGTTCAGTTCTTAAGCTAGTTGATTGCGAGAATCTAAATATTGACCATTTCTTTATTGGTGAAAGGGCACATGGGCAGAGTTTAGATACCAGTAAACATGAAGAATACAGCTCATATAACTTGAAGGCTATTTCTCCAATAAGTGAGAAAAGTAAAAGTAAGATGGTCACTTATAATTTTACTGACCAGTCTTCTAGAATGGTCTCATAATTTTTTAAAAACTGATTTGTTTGAAAAGTAAACTAGATTTTAGCAGACAAGATTGAAGAAATAATTGTTTTACTTGCGATACTTTTTTGCTTTTCTTTTCTATAAATAAGACAAATACGATCAAGAAAGTAAGGTGAATCTTTCAAAAGACTTAGGTTTTTATGTTGTTTTGCAACTCTTTCGGGTAAAATTCCTATACCCACCCCTAAAGATGTTAATTTTGCGATGACCTCTAAGTTTTCGGATGTAATATTTTTTTCTATCGTAATTGATTTTTTCTTGAGCTTTTGATTGATAACTTGAGTTTGCTGGAGGTTTGGATCAAAGATTAGAGTATTTTTTCTTCCTCCATTTGTGAATAAGCTAACCTTATCCTTGCAAAGCTCTTTTATCACTAAGTCTAAATGAGGTTTAGGGTTAACCACAATTCCAAAATCGGTTTTCCAGCTGATAACTTGTTCTGTGATTTCTCTCGATAGACCGTGCTTTAGCGAAAACTCTAGTTTTGGGTGTTGTTCGCTTAGTTTTGGTAAAAAACACTCTAGGGCATAAAGGGCAACCGAGGGGTGGAGACCAATGGAGTATTTTCCTGAAATTATATTTTTTTGAATCCTTACAAGTTTTTGAGCTTGTTGCCATTCAAAGAGAACAATTTGTCCTTGCTTTGAAAACTCCTCTCCGAGCCTCGTGAGCTGAACTCCATTTTTAAGACGAATCAAAAGGTCACCACCTAACTCTTTTTCTAGCCTCTTGATGGCATAACTGAGCGTCGGTTGAGTCACTCCTAATATCTCAGAGGCCCTTGTTACATTTAAAGTGCTTGAAATTACGTTGAAATATTGAATGTCATCCATCATTAAAGACATAATTATTTTATATCACAATAATTAAATTTAATCATTTTATTTATTTCTTATGGCTTGATATAAATAATTCAAGGAGGGAGTTTATGAGCAGCTTGGGTAAGAGACTGAAAAGGATTAGAGAAAGTAAGAAGCTGAGTATTTCAGAGGTCGCCAGGGCCATTGGAGTCAGTCCAAGTACTTATAGAGAATGGGAATATGGGCGGGAAATGAAAGGTGAACCTTATATGAAATTAGCTGAAATATTCGGTATTTCCCTAGTAAAACTAATGACCGGTAAGGATACAGAAATTGAAAAGGAGTTGATTGAAATTGAAAGGCATGTAAAAAATATACGGTCCTTCTTGTAAGCAGTCAATTTATGACGATGTGCAGTTTAGGCATCGCAAATAGTAAAAATGTTTGGTATTGGTTACCAATATTGAAAATAACAAATAAAAGGAGATTCAAATGAAAAAAATAATTTTTGCAATCAGTATATCAATCTTTGCAATAACTGCATTCGCTCAAGAAACAATCGTTGATAATAGTACTACAACTATTAAATGCGAGACAGATCAACTCTACAAGATAGTTGATAGAGAAAATAATGTTGAAGAAGCGGTTGATGTACTTCATTGTTCTTTCAGAGAAGAATGGGAATATGCTTATGGTGCAAACTTTTTGCAGGTTACTGCTCATACCGCTGAGTTTGCATCGAGCCAAATTCAATCAGCTTGTAAAAAGAAAGGATTGAGCTTTGGTCGTTACATCAGAAATGTTGTTAAAGGAGGTATCGAAAACTTCAAAGTTGAGAATAAAGAAACTCAAGTCGGAGTTGTTGCTAAAATCACAGGCGGTTTTTACTGTACTCCCGATGACCTTGGACTTTATAAGAAATAATTTTCTTGAGAGCTTCTGGCCCCTTGCCGTGAAGCTCTCAAAACCCAATATTTATACCAACTCCGATTTTAATAACTTTTTCACGACTTTTGATATCTTTTCTTGGTTCCCCTAAACGTAGTACTGAAAAGGATCAAGTGAGAGCATTGGTATTAATGAAATGAGTTATCTAATACCAGCACTACAGGTAAACTCAGTTATCTATATAGACATCTAATATTTTTTTTATTATTGGAATTTGATTGAGACAAATCTCAGTTGAGTTAAGCTTCAACATTTCTATTAGCGAAAACTCCAATTATTCGTGGGCATTTTTCATTAATAAATCGAGTTTATTGATTATGGGTATCGAATATTACAGCGCTGTTACGTAATTCATCACATATGCCAAATCTCAACGATAGTTCTAAGTTATTACTTGACCCTCTTGAGAGCTGTGTCACGGTTTGGTGGTCAAAGGAGGCATCATGACAATATTAAAAACCAAATCTGAGAAAAATTTAAAAGTTGTATCGATCGAATTAAAATAATTCCACAAATATTTGACGAGGCAACTAGAAGAGATACAAAAGAAACAATTATTCCAGGTGATCTTCCTGAGTGGGGTGACGTAGTTTCTTGGTTAAGAGGTTTACCCGCTGGACGTTATCGTTTTATCAGAGCAATTAGTATGGGGTTTGGAATAAGAGTGTCTGAAGCCTTTGCAGTTGAACCAGATGATTTCTTTGGTTATGAATCTAAAAAACAAATCATGGCAAGAAATGATTTTATTTCTCGTCTTGTAGAAAAAGAACTTGGCTCGCTATTTTTATATATAAATAAAGCAGACAAGAAACGAGTGAATAAAGATATTGTGAGAATTATAGGTGAGCAAGATAATGATCCCAAAACTGGTCCATACACAGCTTGTTGTACCTGTGAAGAATTAGCAGCATTTATTGGAGAGATGATAAATGATGGTGAACATTTGGAAGAGTTATCAAGAGATGAAGTATACAAGATTATTTACGCTCTTCCTGTTGATAAATCGTCTTTCTTATTCAATCAGTATCGACCGCACGACGATAGACGCTTGAATATCACGTTACAGTGCTTAGACCTCAGTATGGATATAAATGATGTGGTTGAAATATGCACGCTCTTACATGGCCAATCTAGCCGTGAAGTATTCGGTAGATATTTTCAGTGGGGCCTTACTCAAAGGCGAAAACAACAAAGTAAAAGAGGGCGTAAGCTGGAGATATTTAAAAAGAAGAAGACTACTGGCCGATCCTAATGAACTTGAATTTATATTTGTTTTTAAATGCTGATTTTAGTCGGCTATTTAT
>CAYGJN010000037.1:0-22642 GCA_964350135.1 uncultured Bacteriovoracaceae bacterium
CCTCCCACCATCCAACCCAGGCCCGCAGACACGACAAGCATATTTTTTAAATCTTTATCGTCTCCATAATGTTTCTCGGCAGCGGCCATGAAAGTTTCATATGTACCTTGTAAAATTCCTTGGGTTCCAATATAGATCCATGATCCAGCAGTCATCTGCCCATACATCATAAGACCTTCATCTTTGAGCTTATTGAAATTTTCCCAAGTGGCCCAATGTGGTACAAGATTAGAGTTTGCAATTAAAACCCTTGGGGCATCTTTATGTGAAGGCATTACTGCAACAGGTTTTCCCGACTGAACTAATAATGTTTGGTCATCTTCTAAATCTTTAAGTGTCTCAATAATATCAAAAAGAGCTTTTTCATTTCTAGCGGCTTGTCCGTTTCCACCATAAACAATCAAAGACTCTCTATCTTCAGCGACTTCTGGATGGAGGTTATTCAAAAGACATCTAAGAGCAGCCTCCTGGTGCCAACCCTTACAAGTTAACTTATCACCTGTTGGAGGTAATGGTATTTTACTTGTCATAAAAGTTCTCCGTTTACTAACTCACAAGACTTAACAACTTCAAAATTATCAATAAGTTTTCTAATATTTTTTATATCTTCATGAAAAAAACGATCTTCTTCAATTGGGGGAACATGCTTTCTAATTAATTGGTGAACGGCATAAAGACCTTTGCTTGGTTTTAATGGACTTAAAAAATCTAATGCCTGTGTATTACATAAAAGTTCGATGGCCATACAATCTTTAAGGTTTTCCATGACTTCATATAATTTTCTACCACTTGTGACTCCCATGGATACATGGTCTTCTTTATCTGTAGATGTTGGAATAGAATCTACACTTGCTGGATGACATAAATACTTATTCTCTGAAGCAAGAGCTGCCATTGTCACTTGTGCAATCATAAGACCAGAGTTAAGCCCTGAGTCTTTTGTTAAAAATGCAGGTAGATCACTAAAGGCAGGGTTCATCATTTTTTCAACTCGTCTCTCTGAGATATTACATAACTCACTTAAACCCATCGCAAGATAATCCATACAAAGGGCCAATGCTTCCCCGTGAAAATTACCTCCGCTTATAACCTCTTTTGTCCCTAAAAAAATTAAAGGATTATCTGTTACAGCATTTAACTCTGTTTCAATAACTTCTTCTGCATGCTTTAAAGTTTGTCTACAAGCCCCGTGAACCTGAGGAACACATCTAAGAGAATAGGGATCTTGAACTTTTCCGCAATCTTTATGGGATCTTCCAATTTCAGAATCTTTTAATAGCTCTCTAACATTTTCTGCTACTTTTATTTGTCCAATATGAGGTTTCACTCTGTGAATTAGTTCGTGATAAGCTTTTACACTTCCTCTTACTGCCTCTAAAGTCATTGCCGCATTAATATCACAAAGCTTTACGAGCTCTTTTGCTTCTTGAACTGCAAGTGCTCCAAGAGCTGTCATAACAGCAGTTCCGTTTATAAGTGCAAGTCCATCCTTAGGCCCTAGTTTTGCAGGACTTTTACCAAGGCTTTTAATCGCAAAGTCAGAGCGACAAATCTTTCCTTCGAAAACAACTTCGCCTTCACCAATTAATGCAATTGCAACATGGGCAAGTGGAGCAAGATCACCGCTAGCGCCAACACTGCCCTTGGAGGGAATAACAGGAGTAATGTCTTGGTTAACAAAATCTAATAAAAGTTTTACCACATCAGGATTTACACCTGAAAAACCAGAGATCAAACAATTGGCCCTCAAGACCATAATGGCCCTAGAGACTTCTCTATTAAAAGGTTCACCTACGCCAGTACAGTGTGAGCGAATTAAATTATATTGAAGAATCCCTAAGTCCTCTTTAGCAATTTTCTTAGAGGAAAGTGCTCCAAAGCCGGTGTTGATCCCATATACAGCTTCATCGTTTTCAACAATATCTAAAACAAATTTTCGTGAAGCATTCATACGAGTTAAGGCATCTGAATCGATAATAAGATCAATTTCACCTTTTTTCGCATGGGCAATTTTATGAACAGTAGAGATCTCTAAGTTTCTTCCATCAAGAAAAATTTTTTTCATGTTTTACTTTACTCTAAGTGAGTTAACTCGCGCTTCATAATTCTTAGAAGGTTCACTAAATATATAAGAACCTGCAACAAGGTTATCAGCGCCTGCATCAATAACCTTTTGAAAACTAGAGTTGTTAATACCACCATCTACTTGAATGATAAAATCTGTTCCGAGTGCCCTGCGTCTTTGAACGAGATTAGATATTTTCGAAAGAGAATTTTCCATAAATGACTGACCGCCAAAGCCAGGCTCAACGCTCATAACTAGAACAAGATCAACCGCTTTTAGAAGCTCATCCACTAACTCTGTCTCTGAAGTGCCAGGTTTTATAGAAAGTCCCACTTTAGGATAATGTTTTTTGGCCTTTGTTATAAGCTCGAGGCTATTTTGCTGTGTTTCTAAATGAAATGTTATATTTGTCAGTCCATAGTCTTTCATAAGCTCAAGATGAAACTCTGGATTTGTGACCATTAAGTGGGCGTCTAGAATATGATCTGTAAGTTCTGTTATTCTTTTAACAATGGGTGCACCAAAAGTAAGATTAGGTACAAAATGACCATCCATTATATCTAGATGGATCCAAATATCTGAGAGTTGATTCAATCTCTCTAGCTCGGTTTCAATATTGGCAAAATCACAGGAAAGAATACTTGGGGATATAATCGTCTTCATGAAATGATTCTAGCTTGAGGCGATTAATTTTACTAGTTGTTCAACTTAGTTTTAAGATAATCCACAATGGCAGGTTTTTTAAAAGGCATTACTTTTCTAACAAAATTGCTTTCTTGCTCAGTCCATACATCTCTTTCTAAGTATCTTTGTCTAAAGCCTAAAATTTCTGCCAATGAAGAAACGGTGTTATAGGCTCCTCTATCGAGCATAGCTCCTTTATCAAAAGGAGACTTGATGACTCCTCCAATAAGCTGAGATACCCCTGCAACTGTATTTACAGCTCCTACCAACCTGTTTAACACTACCCCTTCTGGGCCACGGTACTCGGGATACGCAATAACGGCTTTATTAACTTTGGGATTTGATGCCTTTGTTAAAAAAGACCATTTTTCGCCTGCAATTTTTTGCCCTCCTTCGACCATAAAATACTGCCTTAAAGTTCTTTGGCTTGGATAAATAATAATCTTATCCACAGGCTTCTTTTTGAGAAATTTATAGATCATCCCAGGAGTCAAACCTTCTTTATCACCGATACTAAATTCACCACCGATACTATTTAGAGTTTCTTTAATTGGATGAGTACAATTATTTGATATTAATTTATAGTCATCCCACTCTTCTATTTCTCTTTTAGCAATAAATGATCTTTGCTTATTATACCAACTAGTAGCCCTGGTAAGAGATTCTTTAATTTGCTCTGCATTTGCAGGAAGCCAAACTTCGATCACATCCCTATTGTTTGTTGATTGATAATTACCATAATTAGCTTCTGATCCAGGATTCATTAAGCGTCTAATATATGTTTTTCCTGCGAGGCTACTTATAAAATCATCCGTGCTGCTAATATTTTCACCTTTTCTTAATTCATTTTTAAATCTTGATTTTAGATCAACAATTTCTTGATCACGTACTTGTGTATAATCATAGAGAACATCTGTTAAACGATCCTCTGTACAAAAGACAAACCGCTCTGCGGTGTGGCCAAGTTGTGAAGTTGCAAATCCTGCTGCCATATAAACCATTGCCATGCCAAGCATTTTCCTTTTCTTCCCATTCACAATAAAATCAGGCTCGTAATCAGAGTGACATATTTTATAAAAATTCAGATTCTCTTGAGATAATGATGTTGGATCCACGTGAATGCTTTCTGTATTGTATAGCAATCTTTTCTTTCTAAGATTATAAAAACGATATTTTTTTTGTTGTTCTATTAAAAAATAATCTAGATCACTACAACTTCTCTTAAGATTTGATCGATTATTTTTAATTGCTCTCTTACATCTGTTTATGCTTTTTTCAATATTTAGATCAAATGGTTTATCTAATCTATATACATTAGGGATTTGCTCTAAAGCCTTTTCAAATGCATTTTTTGATGCATTAAAAAAAGAACATGAATCGTCAGAAATAAATATATTTTTATTTAAATGTGCCTGAAGGTTTGAATTTAAAATTAGTTTTTTAGACGTTGGGTCAAACTGAACAATATTGCTATCACCGCCGCAATCATAAGGTGTGTTGATTATCCCTAGGTCATCAAGTTTAATATGAACAGTAATAGGAACCGCAAACCTTAAACCTGAATCAAGCTCTAGGCCTATAGAACTTACTAGATATTTCAGCTCACCTTCAAATTCAGTTTTAAAATCAAGTGTTTTTGAAAAAATATTTAAACAAATTAATAATGCTAAACAAACCTTCATCCTACACTAGCCACGTGTCGCTGATGTATTTGACTTTTTAGGCACAGGTCTAGCACTTTTTTTCTTCTTCGGCTTAGCTTTTTGTAATTCACGCTCAGGAGTTTCAAGAATTCCTTTCATTATGCTCTTATCAAGCTTAATTTGATCATAAAGCTTTTTAAGTATTGCTAATGTTTTTCTATCTATCTTTCCTTGATCTGTTACTTTCTCCGCTTCGTTGATAACTTGCTCGAACTCATCCAGAGTATTAAAATTTTTCGGATTTAGATCAAGTGGTGCAAAATCATCCTCACTACCAAGATAGCCATAGACACACTCACCGAAGTCCGCTGTGTTTTCTGCTTTTTCAGCACATGGATGAATAAAGTTATCATCGTCAGAAAGCATGTCATAAAAACGCTCTATTACTTTTGCAACATCATCTTCTAACTTGTCTGCCATTTTCTTTTTTGCCAGATAAAAGTATCTCTCTACAAAAGTCTTTTTAAAATCTTCATAGATTTGTTTAAACTTCTCTTCATCACGTGTTTCAGGAGTAAAAAGATTATCGCCCATTAAAAAGCTCTCGATGGTTCCTCTTCCTTCTCCATACCTTGTCATTAGATAATTAAAATAGCACATTCTAAAAACTTGATCTTTTTGTAGCGCTATCTTTGCTGCTTCTTTAACTTTGATTATATCTTCTTCGTAATCAAGATTTCTTAGTCTTGCATCTGGCTTTAACTTCATAATTTTTGCTGGGTCATAAAGATTTTCGTACCCTTTAATATCACCAACCTCAGCGTTTATACAGGCAACTCTATTCCCATAATATTTGTCATAGATATCTCCAGCAAACATTACAACTTGGTTTAAATGATCTTTAGGACCTCCGTCTAATATATATTCTGTACCATTCGCTACACCGGAGTAACCTGCATATAAAGAAACAACCCCAGACAAATTAGTTGCAGCTTTTCTAATACCAAGACGGTTTTTCATCTGCTCGTACTTTCTCTTTTGAGCAATATTGTCACCAGTAAAGTCCTGAATAACTTTATCTACTTCTTTGTCATCTAAATTTGTCTGGATTTTTCTACCCGCTTGTTGCAAAGGCGCCCAGCTACCAAACTTCTCAAGACCATTACCTACTACATTTCCAAGCATTTCAATTGGCCCTCTTGCAAGCCATTCATAAAGCTCTTGTATAATCTCAATCTTTTTAACAACGATTGTGCTTTCTTCCGCAATATCATAAGCACCCCATTGATCTTTTTGAATATGATCTTTTAGTTTATCGCGAATCAATACTAATGGCGCAAGTTCTGAATCTGTGTAAGGGCCTCCCTCACTTTCGGCATTTTTAAGAAAAAATGAAATTTCTCTTTTCATCATTTCAAGCTCTTCTCTAAGAAAGCCATGCTCTATAAGTTTCATTTCAAATTCGCCTCTTGGACCAATTCCAAGAATCTTTCTATTTAAAAGATCTGTCATCGGATCATCAATATAGCGGCCTTGAAAATTACTTAAACTAGATGAGTCATCATAAAAATTAGTTCTTACATTTTCTTCAACTCCATCTTTTTTTACAAAAAGAAAATCAATATCTGGAGATGCTGATCCCTGACCTTGAAACCCTTCTCTAAGTCCATGTATATTAAGTTCTGTCTGATTTCTTAAAAGTGATGTGTAATGATTAAATGTATCATCTAGCTGTTTGTAGATAGCAAAATAGTTTTCCATCCATTCAAAACCAGCTTTAATAATTCCTTTTGCTTCATCTTGATCTTTTACTTGGGCAAGTGCAATTTTTTTAGCATTTTGCAAAAGCTTAATAGGGTCTACCCCTTCATCATCTAAACTAAACTTATGTTCAGCCTCGGCTTTTTTCATGGCTGCTGCTAATGTCTTGGGGAATTTTTCAATAACTTTTGCCTTCGATACTTTAGTTTTTCCAACCATAAAAGCTGTATGCCTTTTATAAATTACTGGATACTTACTTCCAGATAATTTTGTAAGCATATCAACAATCCTCTCACGGATAAGTCTATCTTTAACAGGATTTGCTAAACTAATTCTTCTATATTTCTGTGGGCCAAAGACACCCTCTGACATAAACTCTTCTCTAATAAGCGCCTTTTTTCTTTTGAAATTTTCTAAATAATCTTCTGAAATATACTGCTTGTTTCCAACAACATGAACATCTGAACTTTTTAAAACTGTTACCTCTTCAAACTCTCTATTTGGACCTAGGACAACATCGTCACCAAAGCTAACTTTCTTCTTGCTCTCTAGTTGATTTTTTTTATCTTCACTTGCAGTTCTAAACATTGAGTCTGAAACCTCTACTGGCTTTTTCTCAACAGTGTAAGTAGCAAAGGGAGTATTCTTCGCTCTTTCTCTTGCTTTTTTATCAGAATTATAGATTTCAGCTTTTAATTTTGCCGAAATAATATTGTCAATATAAGGCAAACATCCTTCAGGAGATTTTGAAGCCGTGCTCTCAGCTAATAATTGATGAGAGGCCAAAACAAATGATAGGATAATGAATACTTTCATAAACCAAACCTTTTAAAGGATTATGAGCAAACCAATATTGATCAACCACATTTCCCGTATTCTAAGTCTAAAATCCGCATACCAATCCCGTGGTAAAAGGCTAACAGCTTGTAATTTAGATGCAATTTCTGATGGTGCCATGGTGTATGACTCTGAAAAAATTATATGGAGTGGCTTAAAAATAGACACCCCTGACGAGTATAAGTCACTGAAATCATACGATTTGTCTGGTTATACCGTAACCCCTGAAATTGTGGACTGCCATACCCATTTGATCTTTGGAGGCAATAGGGCCCATGAATACGCAAGTCGCTTAAATGGAGCTGATTATCAAGAGATTGCAAACTCAGGCGGTGGAATTCTCTACACTATGAATGAGACTAATAAGTCTTCATTTGAGACCTTATATAAGGACGCAGCTCAAAGAATTGAAAGGCTCTATTCTTACGGAGTTGGAACAATTGAAATTAAATCTGGCTATGGTCTTAATTATAAGAAGGAAAAAGAACTCAGCCTGATTATTGCAAAGCTTAAAGATTTTTTTTCTCCTCGTGTGCAAATTAAAAATACTTATATGGCTGCACATGCAGTACCAGCTGAGTTTAAAAAGCCTATTGATTATATAAACCAAATTGTTCTTCCTTTATTAGACGAATTAAATAAACTTAATATTATTGATGCCGTTGATATTTTTCATGAACAAGGTTATTTCGAAAAATCTGATGTTGAAGCACTCTTCAAACATGCCAATATGCTGGGCATCCCTGTCAAGTCTCATGCGGATGAATTTTATGATAATAAAGGTGCTATCTTAGCAACAAGCTTTAATGCTCTTAGTACTGATCACCTTTTAAGAACGAGCAGTGATGGCATTGAAGCTTTAAGTAAAAGCGACACTGTTGCAACGATGCTACCAGGAACTGGTTTTTTTCTTGGTAAACCACAATCTAATGCAAGAAGTTTTTTAGATGCTGGTTGCACTTTAGCCATTGGATCTGATTATAACCCTGGCTCTTGTCATTGGGATAATGTTTTACAAATAGCCTCAATGATTGCTCCTCATCAAAATTATAAATTATCTCAGGTTGAACTTTGGGCCGCAATCACTATGAATGCAGCCAAAGCTCTAGGGATTAAAAATCAAGGTGCAATTGATATTGGGCTAGCTCCAAGGTTTAGTTTTTTTAAAACTAATCATGAAGATAATATTACTTATTCTTGGGGACAAAATTTAGCAATAACTAAAGAAGAAATTGGGCTACCTTTTTAAAACAGTATCAATAGATTGAATAAATTCAATATCCATAAAATTCATAGCATCTGTGCTTTCAAAATGAAATTTTCCATTGATGAAAATTATCGAAGCGGGTAAAGACATTATCTTAAACTTATCTGACCAAGTATTATTATCTAATACGGACGGAAAATTAAGTTTGTATTTTTCATATATTTTAGAAATATTTTTTTCTATATTTTCCATATCGTTGTTTATTCCAACAACAAATACTTCATCATCGCTGTATTTATTTTTGAGTTTAACAAGAGATGGAAACTCTTCAAGACAAGGAATGCACCAACTCGCCCAAAAATTCAAAATTATAACTGGAGATTTTATCTTTTCTAAATCTATCGATTGACCTTCCAAAGAATGGGCCTTGAAATCCTTAAAAGCTGATTCATAGATCGCTGCTTTAGATTCTTTAAGGGTTGCAGGTTTTGCTTTTAACTGAATATCTTTAAAAAGAATTTGACCTGCTAGAAAACCAGTAAAAGCAATAATGGCGATCAAAATAGAAAACGTTTTACTCATATATTCAAAAACCCTTTAATCTTTCTCATCATATCGGCTATCATTATAATGAGAAAGTGAGCATTAAATGACCGAGAGATACTATCAAAAAATTCTCAATAATTCACGAGGACAAACTCTTTTAGAGTTTCTCTTACTCTTTGTAATGATTATAGGTCTTTCTTTTGCTGTGTTAAATATAACTAGTAGTAGCCTTGGAGGTCGTTGGGCCGCAATTGCTAATAAAATTCTTGCGCCTAGCCCAAATCCTCAAAACCATAATATACAACCTGTAACCTTGAGATAGTTATGAAAAATATTATTTTATCCATTGATCAGGGAACCACTGGTACAACTGCCACATTAGTTGATCTTAAAGAACTCAGATTTATTGGAAAAGTTAATGAGGAGTTTCCTCAAATTTTTCCTAAACCGGGCTGGGTTGAGCATGATCTAAACTCTATTTGGGAATCAGTGGAAAAAGTTGTTTCAACGGCCTTAAATAGATTCTCAATAGATCCAAGCGCCATCGCTTGTATCGGGATTACAAATCAAAGAGAAACAGTAGGAGCTTTTACAAAAGATGGGACCCCTCTAGGGAATGCGATTGTTTGGCAAGATAGAAGAACAACAGATTTTTGCAATAAAATTAAGTCTTCAAATCAAGCTCCAGATATTCAAAACAAAACAGGACTTACCATTGATCCCTACTTTAGTGGATCAAAAATTAACTGGCTTCTTTCAAACAACCCTAATGTTCAAAAAGCTTTAAAAGAAAACAATCTTCTCTTTGGCAATATTGACACCTTTTTGCTTTATAAACTTACTAATTGTCAGTCTTATAAAACAGAAGCTTCAAATGCCTCAAGAACCATGCTCTTTAATATTAAAACCGGTCAGTGGGACGATGAGCTATTGAGCCTTTTTAATGTAAACAAAGAGAATCTTCCACAAGTTAATGACTCTTTTGGTGAATTTGGAAAAACCAAGGGCCTTAGTTTTCTGCCAGATAATATTCCTATTACCGGAATTCTTGGTGATCAACAAGCAGCTCTCTTTGGTCAAGCAGGAATTAACCCAGGTGATATGAAATGCACTTATGGAACAGGTGCTTTTTTTCTTTTGAATATAGGCGATAAAATTAAATCTTCAAAATCAGGACTTCTTACAACCGTTGCATATAAAAAAGATGGAAAGCTAATTTATGCCCTTGAAGGTGCTTGCTATATTGCTGGTGCAGCTGTTCAGTGGGTAAGAGATAATCTTGGAATTATTTCTAGCTCTCCAGAAATTGAGGAGCTAGCATCACAAGTTCAATCTCTAGATGAAATGGAGCATATTTTATTTTTACCCTTTTTTACTGGTGTTGGATCCCCTCACTGGATCCCTGAAGCCAAAGCAGCAATCTTGGGTTTAACAAGAGATAGTTCAAAGGCACATATTGCAAAAGCATGTCTTGATGGAGTTGCTTTTTCTATTGATGATCTTATCAACGCGGCAAAAAATGATATTGATGCTAGTGTTGAGTCACTTCGAGTGGACGGTGGAATGGTTGCAAATAATTTATTTTTGCAAACTCAAGCAGATGTATGCAACTTAGATATTATTCGACCAAAAGTAATTGAGACAACCTCATATGGTGCAGCTCTTGCAGCTGCTATAGGGCTAGGTGAAATAGATTTTTCCAATTTATCTAAACTATGGGCCGAGGATAAGGTTTTTAAACCATCAAAAGAATCAGCTTTTTACCAAAGAAAAAAAGAGTCTTGGAAAGTGATGACCTCCAAGCTTTATAAATAGATTAAAATAATATTGACTCAAGCTCTTCTGCTTTATTAATTCCAATAATTTCAATTTTATATTTATTTTTATATTCTCTTGCTGCCCTTTTACTTGTAACAACTTTTTTATAATTGAGCTGGGCCATTTCTTTTAAGCGCATTTCTATTAAAGGAACTGTTCTTACCTCTCCCGTAAGGCCAACTTCTCCCAATAAAACAATCCCTTCTTCAATTGGTGCCTTTCTAAGTGAGCTCAACAAAGAAGCAATAACAGCAAGATCTGTTTCCCGGGATTTTAACTTAATTCCACCTACAATATTTGCGTAAATATCATTAAACCCTAACGGGATACCAATATATTTTTCTATAACTGCAACAAGCATTGAAAGCCTGTTATTATCAACACCTTGAGTAGTTCTTCTACCATTGCCGTATTTATTTTCAACAACCAAAGCCTGCACTTCTATAAACAATGGTCTTGATCCTTCCACTATACAACTTACACTTCTTCCATAGGAATCTTCGTTAGGATTGTCTAAAAAATATTGACTTGGATTTTCAACTGGAATCAGACCATTTTCTTTCATTTCAAAAATACCAACTTCATTAGTATTGCCGAAACGATTCTTCATTACTCTAAGCATTCTATAATGACCTAGCTGATCCCCTTCAAAGTAAATAACAGCATCAACCATATGTTCTAATATCTTAGGCCCTGCAATATTTCCTTCTTTTGTTACATGTCCAATAACAAAACAAGTAACATTGTAAGCTTTTGCATAATTCATAACCTCGTAACAAACTTCTCTAATTTGAGAAACTGTTCCTGCTGCACTTTGAAGACCTTCACAAACAGTTGTTTGAATAGAATCTAAAATAACAAACTTAGGCTTTTCTATTTTAAGAACTTCTTTAATTTTTTCTAAAGATGTTTCGTGATAAACAAGAAAGTTCTCACTTTTTACGCCAAGCCTTCTAGATCTGTCAGCAATCTGAGACTCACTTTCTTCTCCACTAATATAAAGAACCTTTGAATTATCAGATAAATTTGAGAGTTTTCCACCTACCTCCATAAGCAATGTGGATTTCCCTATTCCTGGCTCACCACCAATCAAGGTAAGAGATCCTGAAACAAGACCACCACCCATGACACGGTCGAACTCATTAATACCTGTTGGAATTCTTGCATAACTTGTTGACTGGACTTCACTTAATTTTTTGGCCCCTTTTGAAAGAGTATTTGATTTCTTCTGGGAAGTTTTGCTAACCCCTGTATAAATCTCCTCCTCAAAACTATTCCAAGCCTCACATTGATGACATTGCCCTATCCACCGAGGCTCACTATGCCCACAACTATTACATATATATCGAGTTTTTACTTTTGCCATATTTTCTCCGAAGCTAAGTATAGCTAAGCTTTTCTTCTTGCAAAAGACGCAAGTCTTTAAGTTTTATAAGTACTTTAAATATTTGAGGATTAGAGTAGAGAGTATAATTCTTCTTCCGTAATAATTTTAATTTTTAACTCTTTAGCTTTTTTGGCCTTAGATGATCCTGATTCACCGTCATTGGTAACAAGAAAATCAGTTGCCTTTGAGACCGATCCGGAAATAATGCCTCCAGCAGAACGAATATCCTTTTCAATATCTGACCTTTTCCTTGAAAGGCTTCCTGTAATAACAATTTTTTTATTATCTAGCGATCCACTTGATTCTTTTTTAGTAAAACTAAACCCTAAATTCAAAAGATCTTCTACAATAGGCCATTTTTCACGTAAAGAATTTACAAACTCAGTAGCAGATTTTTCAGCAAAAGAATCTACTTCTGCAAGATTCTTGCTAGTCATTTTTTTTAGTTTTTCAATAGTATCAAATCCACCCAACACCACTTTTTCACATTTATTATAGGCTCCGCCATTAATACCTAAAGAGGAAAGAAAGGTTGGAAGATTTATGTTTTTTGAAGCCTGAATGCTTTCATAAAGCTTATTTGCTAATTTTTCTTTTGTTTTATCTAACGTCAGCAAATCTTCTACTTCTAATTTGTAGAGGTCAGGAATTTTTTTTATAACTCCCCTACTAAGCATCTCTTCTAATCTCTTTGAACTTAAATCATCAATGCCTATTTTTTGAATAAAATTTAATAGCGATTCTTTATTTTTGGCAGGACATAGATCGTTTGCACATTTAATACGAATATCATCAATAATAATTTCAGATTGGCAGCTTGGACACTTACTAGGAATTTTAAATTTATTTTTACCTTCTTTAGTGACTGATAAAAATTTTGGAATCACCTCACCTGATCGGACAATTTCAATTTCATCGCCTTTTTTAAGGTTATATTGCTTAACCATGCCGTAATTATGAAGAGTCACTCTTGATATGGAAGCTCCACTTAGTAATACAGGTTCAACATCTGCCACGGGTGTTAGTATTCCGTTTCTTGATACATTCCAAATAATCTCATTAATGATTGTTTTTTTGCTTATTCCTTGAAACTTGAAAGCTATTTTGTATCTTGGGTGATGAGCTGTTTCCCCCATTTCTTCATGAAGAGATAAATCATTTAAAGAAAAGACTATTCCATCAATAAGGTATTCACCTTCGGCCATAAAGTCTTTTGTTTCTTCAATGACTCTTTTTATCTCTTTTTCTTTCTTAAGAAGATCTATCTTTGGAAGCTCAAACCCTAATTCTTTTAATTTTTTAAATTTATCCCATTCGGTTTTCACTTTATTATCATTACTAATCATTTCAAAGGCACAAAAATTTAAGTGTCTTGCAAGTTCAATATTTTCCTTACGACCAATTAACCCAGCCACTATATTTCTTTGAGACTTTGGTTTTTCTAAACCAAGATTTCCCATTTCTTCTGATAAATGAAAAAAGCTTGCTTCATCACAATAAATTTCACCTCTAATTTCTAAATCACCATCGTCTACTGTTTTAGGTATGCTTGGAATCCAATGGGCCTTTTCAGTAATATTCTCACCAAATGATCCATCTCCTCTTGTTTTAGCAAAAGTAAGCTTTCCATTTTTATAAATTAACGAGCAAGAGGATCCATCTATCTTAAAAGTCGAAACAACATCTCTACCGTCTATCCACTTAATAAGTTCATCTTCTTTATAAGTCTTATTAAGTGAAAGCATTTTTTTTTCATGAGCTATTTTTTTATGATTAGTTACCCTTGTCCCAACTAGCGATAAGACTGGGTTTTCAGGATCTATTTTTTTTAATTTTTCTTCTAAAGCATCGTACTCATGATCTGAAATTTCTGCACGTCCCTGATAATACAGCGCCTTATGCTTTAAAATTGCATTTTCAAGTTTTTTAATCTCTTTCAATTTATTTCCTAGAAACTAAACTTACCCACAAGCTTTAAAGCTGCCTCTTTAAAAGCGACTTGGCCTGCATCATTAAATTTGGCCTTATTAGATGTAATCTCAAAAGATCCGTCAATATTTATTTGAGGAGAATAGACATAGCTTGATCCAAATTCAACCTGAAAACTTGTAACGGAGTTGGCGCTATCACCAAAAATTTCTACATCATCTTCTTCATATCCAGGCGATACCAGTAAATCTAATTTAAGAAATCCTCTAAACAACCTATGAAACGGCAAATTACCTTTTGCTCCAATTAATATTCCGCTAAATGAGTGCTTACCAAATCCATCACCAGTTGATGTGTCCATATCATAGGTATATTTTCCGTATCCACCATAAATATCAACTTGCGGCCCATAGAAAAAACCCATCGGTAAATATTTATAACCAATTTTGGCCTTAAAAATACTTTGAGTTACACCCGGTTCACTTGTATTGGCGGAACCTTCTTTTAATTTGTAACTACCAATATTTCTTTCAACTTCTAGTGATCCCCACATATTTCTTGTGGCCCATATTTCTATGCTACCATTTATGCCGTAAAGAACCCCAGAAACTCTATTTGTTGTGTTTGAAATATTGACAGTGTCACTGCCTGAGGCGAATTTTGCCCCAATTCCTGCAACTCCAAGCTGGCCAAACTCATAGCCTTCTAGATCAGGGTAATCTACTTTGTTTTTAACATCTTGCTTTAATTTTTTTTCTATAATTACCCAGTCACCTGGTTCTAGCTTAAGCCTTGTTTGATACTCTTTCATTGAAGCAGAAGATTGAAATTCAGATACATTAACAATATTTCCTTTACCAATATTCTCTGTTTGCCATTCTACTACCTCATTTAAGAGTGGATGGCGTTTTTTATCTAAAGGCCTCATAACAACTAAGTCATTACCTATAAAAACTTTGCTGGCTCTTCCTATGTCTACTGTGAATTGATTTCCAAGAACACCCACAATTCTTCCATCATAAGGAATTGTTTTTTCGTAAACATTTATCCAATTAATTATTGTTCTTGCTATTAAATCGACATCATATCTTTTGAGTCTTACCTTTTCTTTAAAATATACATCTTCTCCGTTATCACCATAGACCTTCATTGCAAGATCTGTTCCCTGAGTAAGTGAGCTTATATTAATATGAAAAAGTGATCCCGCTTTGGTTTTATTTGCAACGGTTCTAAGAACTTCAGGGTTTGTTAAATGCCGCTCTAAATTAGGTTGATAATTTTGAAGAATATTAAGGATTCCAGAGTTAGTTTTATAATAACACCAGTCACTATTTTTAAGATAAGTTTCGACTTTTTCAAATACCTTAAAAGCTACTGCTCCCTCAACTTTGTCAGAAATTGGCAATAGCATACATCTTCGCATGCTAAATCTGGAGTTAACTTCACTAAACACAGGGAGTGTTATTAAAACTAATAGTAATATTTTATATATCATTTGGTACTTCAACCTTAGATGCCATTATACCTTTTTCATAGAGATTAATGAGCATTTTTAAATCGATATTTTCTTGTCTTAATTTACCTATTTCTGATGAATAATCATGTTCAGATAAAATTTTGTACTTACCATCAACAAGCTTCGCTGTTATTAATTCTTTTTTTATTCTTCTTCTAATTGTAGAAATTGAAAGACCACTAAAATGTGAATATTCAACAATATCAAGCCAAACCATCTCTACAAACCTCCTGGTCCTTATATAATAACTTAAGGCCAGGTTTCATTCCAGAAAACTCGCCTTTCCTGACTAAATCACTTGGTCAAACTCGCTATTTATCTACTTGAAATGATTGATTATAATACTCTTCATGGGAAAATACTGGGGTAACTATTTTGATAATAAAAGGGCAGCATTTGTTTGCTCTGGTGGTGTAACAAAAGCAGCGGCCTGGCATGTTGGTGTAGCACAAGCTTTAGATGATCTTGGCCTTAAGTTTTTGGGTGAAAACACAACCCAAGAGAGTTTAGATAAATATCCCCATATAGATACTTATGTTGGTTCTAGTGCTGGTTGCTTAGTAGCAATCTGGCTGTCTCATGGGTATTCACCTCATGAAATTGTTGAAGCTTTTTTTACAGGTAAAGGAAAACTTAAACCTATTACCTATAGTGATATGATTTCAGTACGAGCATCATTGAAGTTTCTAACAAAAAATTATCGTTATCAAATGTTTGAGCATTTTCCAAAATTAATTAAAACAATTCTTTCACCTCTATCCGCTTTTCCTGGTTTTTTTACTACTCAAGGAATAGCTGATTATTTAGAAAAAAATGTTGTAATTGATAATGATTTTGAAAAATTAAAATCTGATTTATTTATTGTTGCAACTCAACTCGATCATTCTAGAAAGGTTATTTTTAGCAAGTATCATTACCCTAGTCCAAAGTATGATGATACCGCCAATTACTACACAGGAACTTCTATTGTTGATGCTGCTGCTGCAAGTATGAGTGTTCCTCCATTTTATTGTCCTTATCCAATTAAAAATAATAATAATAATGAGTTGAATTATTATATTGATGGCGAGATTCGAGAAACTCTTTCAACACATGTTGCTGTTGATAATGGATGTGATGTTATTATAAGTTCATGGACTCACACACCCTATCATTATCATAAAGAAATTGGCTCATTGGTAGCCTATGGTTTACCAGCAATTTGCGTGCAAGCAATCCTTCTTATGGTTGAAAAAAAAATAAAATCTTCAAGAGCCAGAATTACAATGAAAGGAGTTGCTATTGACTCAGTAAATGATTATCTAAAAGATAATAAATTTGATGAGGTTCATAGAAAAAATATAATGAGAATACTTGAAGAAAAGCTGGACTATAAGGGGCATGTAAAATTAATTGATATTTACCCTGAAAAAAATAATCACGAGATCTTTTTTGCAAGTACATTTTCTCTCAATCCTAATACAACTAGAAAGATTGTTCGAATGGCATACAAAAGAACTCATCAAGTCTTACGAGAAACTCAATGGTAAAAACTTTATTATTTCTCTTATTAACGATCAATGCTTTTGCTCTTGATCCCTGGAATATCTTGCATAATGATTTTTTGGCCGTTGAAGAAGCCTTAAATGATATTATCAAGGCTGATGATGATTTTGAAAAACATGACTCTGCAATCCCTCGAGAAGCAATTTCAAAAGTATTAGAAGATCCTGATAACAGAGTCAGTAAAGATTTTGATGTTCCTGATTATTTCAAAGATTCTGTTATCTTTTGGTCTCAAATTTATACTCAATTCACAAGTCAGCAAGTTCTTATTCATGACAGAGATGATCTTGCTATCGTTTATGATGCCCTTGATTACACTCATCTCTATAATGCAAAAATTAGCAATTATGATCGAGCTAGAAAACAAAACCGAATCACTTTAAAGACCATTAAAAAAATCAAACAATCTTTAATCGAATTATCAAATAGAAGAAATCCAAAATCTAGAGAAGCTAAAGACCTTAAAAAACATTTAAAAAAAATTGGCATTAAAAGACCTAAAAATATTTCTAGAAAGTCTTTCTATGGAAAAATGGCACGAAATATTCGAGCCCAAACAGGTTTACGTGACCATATCTTTCAAGGAATTATTAATTCATTTGCATTCGAGAAATTTATATTTGAAGTGATGGATTATTTTGAAATGCCAAGAGAACTTCTAGCTATTTCCTTTGTTGAATCAAGTTTTAACTTAAAGGCCACTTCAAGAGTTGGGGCCAGTGGTGTTTGGCAAATAATGCCTTATATTGGGAATAAGATTTTACCTAATAGCAAATATAAGCGCCCTAGGAGAAATGTATTACTTGCTTCTTTAGGAGCTTTTCATCTTTTGAAACAAAATTTTCAAATATTGAAAAGATGGGACTTCGCTGTTCCCGCCTATAATTCTGGAACAAAACATTTACTGCGGGCCAAGCGACGATTTAAAAATGTTAAAAATTTAGACCTAGGCTATGTATTAACTCATTATAAATCATCTCACCTTGGTTTTGCTTCTAAGAATTTTTATGCTGAATTTCTAGCACTAGTTTATATTCTTGCTTATAAGAAAAGGTTTTTCCCTATTGAGGGTATTAATTTTAAGACTGCAGATAAAAATCCTCGCCTACGATATAAAGATATAAATGTATACGTATCAAAATGTGGCTTGATTCCTAATCGGCTTTTTGCAGCTCTTAAGAACTCATCTCCACATCTTAAGAAGATTAATAACCACTTTCACAAACCACGTAAAATGTATCCTAGGGGCTCTTTAATCTTTAGTGATATTCACTTAACATCAAAACGATATTATAAACTTTCATTTAGACAACTAAGACGTAGCTGGCCAATTAACTATCACAAGCATATTAAAAATTCTAAATGTAATTCGTTATAGTTTTTCAATGATAACAGTACCGGGAGAGCAATAACTGTTAATAAAATCTTCTGATTCGTTAACGTATTTTATATTGGCCGTAATTTGAGCAGCTCTATCAGAGATTAATATCATCTCTTTTGTAAGAGGAGTCATTTCTTCTGTAATATTTCCCTCTTCATCAATATAAATTCTATCTAGATTCATATACTCTGATCCTGTTTTACTCTCTACCCAATGATCCTTGGCCCTTTGAGGTAAATCAATTTTAACAAGACACAGTCGCTCAATACTATTTAGCCTTAATGATTCTATTAAGTTGGCCATATAGGATTCAGATGGAATAACTAATTTATTCTGATTCCACTTTCCTATATATATAGGACTAGTCATATGGCTAAACTCTAAATACTTTCTTGTTCCTAGGGGTAAATTACTAATTGAAAAATCATATTTGTTTGGACCAATTTGCCTTACTCTTTCAAATGAATTGAAGTTTTTAATCAATTTATCATCAATATTAAGATCTGATGTCTTTGAGCCTAATACATTTTTTTGACTGATTAAGCTTCTGTCGCTGTTCATTTTTCTATAATGATTGAGCTCATAATAAACCTTCTCTGGTTCAATATTGATTATCTTAGATAATTGTTCATTTCCATTTCTTGTATATCTTAATGCCGTCGTTCCCGATTCTACTCCGACATATAAAAGAAATGCATAATCCCCATCAGCTTTAACCGGGTTAAGTTTTTTATCTAAATATAATTTTTTAAAATATTTTGAATCTAAATCTACCTTATCAGTCATAGGATCAAGCTCTATAAGCAAATGTCCCTGGTACCCACTAAAATTAATTTTTCCCATATAATCTAAAAAATTATTTTCATCAAACATTGGGATATAAACATCTAAGCTTTCATTCTTATCAAATACTAAATCCACCTTAGTATCCATTAAACCTGAGCCTAAAATAGTTGCAGACATTATACTCATTTGAGAATTTAATTTTTTCGAAATAGTTATCTCGCCTGTCCCATAGTCTACAAATCTCTCTGCATCTGAGTAGTCAGCTCTAACCTCAAAACTTTGTGCCCACTCGCCCAGACCTTTCTTTAAAAATGATTTCTGGATTTTTATCGTTAAATCTGAATTAAATTTTCTCTCTTGGGTTTTTCTTATTTTCTTTTTAGCTTTTGGAATTTGCGCCATCGCTGCTGCCAGAATTGGGTTCTTTTGCTTACTGTCTGTCTTGGGCCTGCTGCCATAATCAAAAGCTATAAAGTCATCATTTTTTGCTACATGCTTGTTTTGCGCCATCTTTGTTGAGACATTATCTTCTACTGTATCTTTATTCACAGAATTTATATTTTCTTCCGATTTTTTTTCTTTGTTTTCCAGATTTTTATCATTAATAGTCACAGATTTTGCTGCCGACATCACAAGTTTGGCCTGCTGATTTTTTAAAGATTGTTCATATTCAGCCTTGAAATCCCTATTCATATCTTTTGCTAATAATTTTTCTGCAATAGACTCTGCCTCTTTTAACTTCTCAAAATACTCTAAGTACTTAATATAAAGAGGCATAAAGTCTTCTTTTTTCGCAGAAACCAATACATCAAAGCTCATTTTATAAAGATCATCCGATGTATCAAAAGCTGTCCCTTTAAAATGAGTAATCAAAAATTCTAAAAGGTATGCTCGGTCTTCAACTGAGTACTCACGTTGCTTTTTATTCTGAGTATTCACATATCTTGGCTGATTATTCACACTTGGAGCATGAATATCCTCATTACTAAACTCGTTAGTCCCAATTTTTCCAATATTATCAAGTGTAGTAGTGATTTTTTTCACATCAAGATTTTTGGGTGATATGGATTTGTGTACACGAACTGCTGTACTGGCAAAAGCAGCACTGATTAATAGGGTAGGAATGATTTTAAAGCTAAACTTCATAAACTCATTTCTTTTATTCGCGTTATAACACTATTGTCCCAGACCCCAGGGAAAACTGAACCAAGGAAAATTTTGCCTAGAATAGGGGATAGAAAAAGACCCTCAGAAAGAGGGTCTCTATTTTTATTTTTTAATGCTTGTTCTTAGAAATGCTCGAGAGAGTTTTCTTCGGTATTTTTCAAGATCATCGTCCGACAATGTTTCATTACCGCTTAATTTTTGCTTAGCAAGCTTTAGTGCTTTTTCTGCTCTGGCCGTATCAACATATTTTGCATCTTCGGCAACTTGAGCAAGTACTGTTATCTGTTTACCAAGCACCTTAACAATACCAGTTGTCATTACAAACTGGTTTTCTTGGGAACCTGTTGCACAAGTTAACAATCCAGTATCAAGTTTTGTAATTAGGTGAGTATGATTCGGAAGAATATTAATAAGTCCTCTTGTTGTTGGTATATGTACAGAATCTGCAGGAACACCCTTAGCAACAATTTTATCCGGAGTATAAATATCAACAGTAAAATGACTCATAAATTAACCCTGTAAAGTTTTGGCCTTCTCGTGTACCTGGTTAATTCCACCAACAAGGTAAAAAGCTTGTTCAGGAATATCATCACATTCACCAGCAAGTATTGATTTGAATGATTTAATTGTTTCATCAATCTCAACAAACTGACCTGGTATACCTGTAAATTGTTCAGCAACAAAAAATGGTTGTGAAAGAAATTTTTGAACTTTTCTTGCACGACCAACAATAACTCTGTCTTCTTCAGATAGCTCATCCATACCGAGGATTGCAATGATATCTTGTAACTCTTTATATCTTTGAAGAATCGCCTGAACGGCACGAGCAGTATCATAATGTTCTTTACCCATAATATCTGGAGAAAGAATTGTTGAACTTGAACTCAAAGGATCAACCGCCGGGTAAATTCCAAGTTCTGCAATCTGACGTGAAAGTTCTGTCGTTGCATCCAAGTGAGCAAATGTTGTTGCAGGAGCTGGATCCGTATAATCATCTGCAGGAACATAAACAGCCTGAATAGATGTAATTGATCCATCTTTTGTTGAAGTAATACGCTCTTGCATTGCACCCATTTCTGTACCAAGAGTAGGTTGGTAACCAACCGCTGATGGAATACGACCAAGTAGGGCAGACACTTCTGAACCTGCTTGTGTAAAACGGAAAATATTATCTACAAAGAAAAGAACATCTTGTTTTTCTTCATCACGGAAATATTCAGCAACTGAAAGACCAGTAAGAGCAACACGAGCACGAGCCCCAGGAGGTTCATTCATCTGACCATACACAAGTGCAGTTTTATCAATAACTCCAGATTCTTTCATTTCATAGTAAAGATCGTTCCCTTCACGAGTACGCTCTCCAACACCAGCAAACACTGATTTACCACCATGTTGAGTGGCAATATTATTGATAAGCTCCATAATTAAAACGGTCTTACCAACACCGGCACCACCAAAAAGACCAATCTTTCCACCTTTAAGATAAGGAGCAAGTAGATCAATTACTTTAATGCCAGTAAAAAATGGCTCTAGCTTTGTTGATTGATCTTCAAAACTAGGAGCAGGTCTGTGAATATCATAAGTTTTTTTAGCATTAACAGGACCTGCTTCATCAACAGGATCACCGGTAACATTAATAATTCTACCCAAAACTTCGTTTCCAACTGGTGCTTGAATTGGACGACCTGTATCTGAAACAGGAATTCCACGACTAAGACCTTCAGTTGAATCCATCGCAATACAACGTACTGTATCGTCACCAAGGTGTTGCGATACTTCAAGAGTTAGATTGTTCTGCTCTTTAGATATTTGCGGGTTTGAAAGTTTAAGAGCGTTATAGATTGCAGGCAGTCCACCACTGAACTCTACATCAACAACAGGACCCATAACTTGTTTAACAATACCTGTAATTTGAGACATTTTATTTACTCCTCACTAACCATTTAAAGACTCAGCACCGGAAACAACTTCTATAAGTTCAGTTGTAATGGCTGCTTGTCTTAATTTATTTGCTTTAATTGTTAACGTTTTAATCATATCTTTACAGTTTGAAGCTGCACTATCCATAGATGACATTCTTGATCCATGCTCCGCTGCTAAACCATCTAAAATACATGTATAGACACTATTAATATAGGCCTCTGGTATTAGAGAATCGAGTATCTCAACAGGTGCTGGTTCATATTTAAAATCAAATGGAAATTCGTTTTGAAGTTTTGCTTTTTCTTCCTCAGTAACAGTCATTGGAAGAACTTGCTTAACTGCTGGTTCAAAATTAATGGCAGATTTAAAAATATTAAAAGCAATATGAACACTTCCGACTTCTCCATTTGAAAAATCTTGTGCTAAATCAAGGGAGAGGTTTCTTAC
>CAYGJN010000038.1:0-21441 GCA_964350135.1 uncultured Bacteriovoracaceae bacterium
TATGTTATCAGACCGAAAGTGCTAAGCAAGAAATTCTTCATTTATGTGACGTTCTCGATTTTAATATTCAAAACAGAATTGAGTTTCATAAATTTCCGCTTGATCATGGATTTTACCATCAGGGATCCAACAGCTTAACGTTAAGTGAAGCTGATTTTTTTTCAAGAAAAATTAAAACTTCAGGAAAAAGAAAAAAAGAACAAATCGACTTGTTTGCTGAGCAAATATCTTCTTTAAAAAAAGGTGATTATATTGTTCACAATGATTTTGGAATCGGTGTTTACGATGGTCTTCAATCATTGGATATCGGCGGAAACTCAGATGATTTTATTGTTATTATTTATGAAGGTAATGATAAGGTTTATGTACCTGTTTATAAAATTAACCTTATCCAAAAATATGCTGATGAAAATGCCTCTGTAAAAGTTGCCAACTTAAATACTAATAAGTTTGACCAAGCTAAATCTAGGGCAAAAAACTCTGCTAAAAAGCTCGCTTTTGACCTCGTAAAACTTCAGGCCGAAAGAGAATCGACTCCCGCATTTTCATTCTCTGCTCCTGACGATATTTTTAGAGACTTTGAGCTAAAATTTCCTTTTGAAGAAACCCCTGATCAACTTGATGCTATTCATGATGTTCTTGATGATATGCAAAGACCTCACCCAATGGACAGGCTTATATGCGGTGATGTGGGTTTTGGAAAAACAGAAGTTGCTATGCGAGCTTCTCTTAAAGCTGTTCTTGATGGCAAGCAAGTTGCAATTCTCGTTCCCACCACGGTATTAGCATTCCAGCATTACAACTCTTTTGTTAAAAGATTCAAAGATTTTGCAGTAAATATTGAATTTATATCTAGGTTTAAAACCGCTGCTGAAATAAAAGAAAGTCTTGTCAGGTGTGAACAAGGGGAAGTTGATATATTAATCGGAACTCACAGGCTTCTTTCAAAAGATATTTCATTTAAAGACCTAGGACTAGTTATAATTGATGAAGAACAAAGATTTGGTGTTGGGCATAAAGAAAAACTTAAGCTTCTTAAAAAACAAGTAGATTTTTTAACATTGACGGCAACTCCTATACCACGAACTTTGCAATTGGCGTTTTTGGGCCTGAGAGATCTTTCACTCATTCAAACAGCTCCGCCTAAAAGACAATCAATTAAGACTTATATTATTAAAGAAGATGACTCCACAATTAAGCAGGCTATTGAAAAAGAAATTAAACGCGGAGGACAAGTCTTTTATGTTCATAATCGTGTCAGGGATATTGAAGAGGTCTCAAGTTATATTCACGAACTTGTTCCACACGCAAAAGTATTAATTGCTCACGGTCAGTTACCAGAAAAAGAATTAGAAAAAAGGATGAATAGTTTTTATAGTGGAGACTATAATGTCCTTCTAAGCACAACAATTATTGAGTCAGGTATTGATATACCTAGTGCAAACACAATGATTGTTAATCGAGCTAATGCATTTGGACTATCTCAACTACATCAACTTCGTGGACGTATAGGTCGTAGTGAAAAAAAGGCATATGTATATTTTGTTATTGGAAAAAATAGAGAATTAAGTGAAATTGCCTCAAAGCGACTGCAAGCTCTACAAACATACAATGATATTGGTTCGGGTTTTTCAATTGCTTCTTCTGATTTAGAGATTAGAGGTGCAGGTGATATTCTTGGAGCTGAACAATCTGGTCATATGGAAGCTGTTGGTCTTGAAATCTATATGGAGCTTTTAAAAGAAGCTATCGATGAGATTAAGGGAGAGAAGAAAACCCTTATAAAGGATGTTGAAATACAAACCCCTTTTTCTACCTTTATACCAAGTACGTATATAAAAGATTCATCTGAACGACTAAAAACCTACAAAAGACTTTCCAATGCTAAAGATGAAGCAAGTTTAAAAGAAATGAAGGATGAATTAATTAATCGCTTCGGCCCTTCTGGTAGCGAACTCACTAATCTATTCGATTTATTTGCAGCTAGGCTTTATTTTAGAAAATGCGGAATTCAAAAAGTAAAAGTTGCTGGAAAAACTATAACCATGAATTTTAGTCAGGAATTTTTAGAAGATAATAAGAATTTAAGAGAACAAATTGTACACGCATTCCTGTCACAACAGCAGACCTATAAATTTAGTCCTGATTTTTCAGTAAGAAGAACATATAAGGACGCAATCACCATGCAGAAGATTGTGCAACTTGGGCAACATATTGCGGAGCAAATCTTTCCATGTTAGCGTTATTACTAGAACTTTATATTCAAAGGTGATTTATGAGAGTAAATACGATCCTTGCTACTTTCATTCTTTTAATTAGCTTCTCTGTTTTTGCAAAAACAAAAGACACTGTAATTGCAACAGTTAACGGTGAACAAATTAAAAAGTCTGAATTTTTAAAAGCGTATCGCCAAAACAAACTTTATGTTTCTAACAGAGTTGTAACAAAGCAAAAAGTTTTAAACGATATGATTGCAAAAAGAGCTGGTGTTCAAAAAGCAAGAAAGAACAGGCTACAAAACGATCCTACAGTAAAAGAGAAGCTAGAAGATATTTTATATCATGCTCAAATATCAAAAGACCTTGAAGACGAACTACAAAAAATTAAAGTCTCTGATCTAGACGTTAAAACTTATTACAAAACAAATCCAGAATACAGAACAGCTCAGATTTTAATTCGCACAAAAGTTGATGCTTCCGCAAAAGACCTAAACAATACCCTTAAGGTTGCCACTGATATTTATCAAAAAGTATCTAAGGACGGTAGCAAGTTTGGTGAATTTGCAAATCGCTACTCCCAAACTGGAAATGCTAAAACTGGTGGGGATATGGGATTTCAGCCTGCTGTAAAGTATGCTCCTGAATATTTTAAGGCCATCAATGGGAAAAAGGCTGGCTTTATAACACCTCCAGTTAAATCTCAATTTGGTTTTCATATTATCAAGGTCTTAGCTGTTAAAGACTTCAAAGATATCAATCTTGGAATCTACAAGAAAGTTGTTTACGACCAAAAGCGTGACGCAATATTGCAGAAATATTTCAAAACTCTTCGCTCACAAGCGAAAATCACAGTTAATAAGGCTGCTTTAAAAGATTTAGAATAGCGAAACTCTATTAAATTTGTATAATGAAGGGGCCCATTAATATGGGTCTTTTTTTTGGAGAATTTATGAAAATCTATGCTGCTTTTTTACTCTTGGCCCTTAGCTTTCAAGCCTCTGCCAAGCTTTTAGATAAGATTGTTGCTGTGTTCAACAATGAAGTTATCACTTTATCCGATATCAAAAGGATTAAGGTTAATCTTAAGTCGAGAAAAAGCATTGCCCGTGGAGTTTATTTAGATAAAAACTACGACCTTAATGAACTCATTGAAGTAGAGATTGATTTAAAAACTATCCGCGCCCATTTAACTACAATTGGCTATCTGGTAAATGATGATCAAGTTGAACAACTAATTTCATCTCTTGAAAAGAATAATGGAATTAATAGAGAAGGCCTAATTAAATTCCTTAAAAGCGAAAATGTTACTTTCAATGAATATTTTGAACTTCTTCGAGCTTCAAGGGAACACGGAATCCTTATGAATATTGTAATTGAACCTCTTGTTTCAATTACTGAACAACAAATAAAAAATGAATTTTTTAGACAAAATATTTCTAATAAAAATTTAGATATTAGATACAATCTTGTTGCGTATTCTATTAATAAAGATTCATACAAGTCAGATGAGCATTTTACTGAAGCATTAAAGCAATACTTAAGTACTGGTGTGATTCCTAAAGATTATAAAAATCTTGAAGAAATATCTATTGGAGAGATTGCACAAAATGATTTAGATAAAAATCTTTCTAGAACCTTAAAGTCTACAGATGAAGGAACTTTTTCAAAAACAATACGAAATGGTTCAAATTATATTTCTTATTATGTTAGAAAAAAAGACCTTATTGAATCATCTCTTTATCAACAGGCTAAACCTAGAATTAGGGCAAAGCTATTTGAAATTGAAGCAAGAAAAATTCTTGAAGTATGGCTTCGAAGAGAAAGAGATAAACATTTTATTAGAAAATTTTAAATGATCTATATAACCCAAGGTCATGAGGATGGTATTGGGATTGAGCTTTTTGTTAAAGCTTTTATATGCTTAAGTAAGTCTGAACAAAAATTATTAAAGCTTATTTGCTTTAAGCCTACTCTTGAAAAATGTTTGCAAGAGTTAAAAATAACTCCATCTTATAAAAATAATATTGTTACAATAGCGGGCAATGATCTTCAATGTCACCTAATAGATGATAAAATAACAAATTCACAATCCTTATCCTCCTTAAATTATTGTCTTACTATTATTGAGCCTCAGGATATCTTAGTTACTTTACCAACAACTAAAACAGCTATCCCAAAAGGGCATACTGAATACCTAAGATCATTTTATAAAAAGCCTGACCTTGTTATGGCATTTTATAGGAACAAGTCTATTTGCTTATTACTTACTGATCATATTCCGCTGGATAAAGTATTTGATAATTTAAGCGCTGATAGTATAAGCAATAGAGTTTCACTCGCACTTAATTCTATTGTAAATTTTATGCCCAAACCAAAAGAGGTTTTAATCGCAGGAGTTAATCCACACGCTGGCGAAGACGGCATACTAGGAAACGATAAGAAAATTTTTTCAAATCAAATACTTAAGCTTTCAAAGAGCTACCCTGATATTTTATTTAAAGGCCCTTTGTCTGGTGATACTTTATATATCCAAAAATCTAAAAGCGACCAGATACTCGTTTACAGTTTTCATGATCAGGCCCTCAGCTCTTTTAAGTCGATTAATAAATATTCGGGAATTAATATAACTTTGGGACTACCTTTTTTAAGACTTAGCCCCGATTTTGGCACAGCTTTTAAACTTAGAAATTCCTATGACGCTAACTACATAGGCCTGATAGAGCTTATTAAAGATGCTATAAAGTTTCATGGCAATTGATCAAATAAAAATAGTAAAAGCTAAAGTACACAACCTTAAAAGTGTTTCTGTAGAAATACCAAAGAATTCATTTTGTGTTATTACTGGTCCTAGTGGTTCTGGAAAGTCATCACTTGCCTTTGATACTATTTATGTTGAAGGCCAAAGACGTTATATAGAGTCTCTTTCATCTTATGCCAGGCAGTTTTTAGGCCAGTTCCAACCTCCAGATGTTGAATCTATAACTGGACTCTCTCCCGCTATTGCTATTGACCAAAAATCTACCAGCAATAATCCCAGATCAACTGTAGGAACAATTACCGAAACATATGACCTCATGAGGGTTTTATGGGCCAGGGTTGGAGATGCACATTGTCCTGAAACAGGACTACCAATACGTGGGCAAAGTGCTGAACAAATTGTTTCAACAATTTTAAAGTCAAAAGATAAGACAAAACTTATTTTACTCGCACCCATAATTAAAAATAGAAAGGGTGAACACAAGGATTTATTGTCTCGATATTTAAAAATGGGATTTAGCAGAATTCGGCTAGATGGGAAGATATTAAATCTAAGCGACGAGATTAAAATTGATAAAAACAAGAATCATAATATTGAACTCGTTATTGACCGAATTATTTTAAAACCTGATATTAAAGCTCGTTTGAATGACTCCATTGAACTGACCTTAAGATTAGGAGAAGGACATGTTCTTGCACTTCTTGATGAGAAAGAACATTTTTTTAGTGAGTTTAATTTTAGTCCCAAGACTGGTAAGAGTTATCCAGACCTTGAACCTAGAATTTTTTCATTTAATTCACCACTAGGCGCATGTAATCTATGCAATGGTTTAGGTATTGTTAAAAAATTTAGTGAATCCTCTCTTCTAACTGATGCATCCCTGCCTCTTTTGGAAGGTGCAATGGAGTTATTAAAAAGAAATGCATTTTTATCAAATATGATTTCATGTATTGCTAAAGCTGAAAAAGTTGATCTTAAAAAACCTTATTCTAAGCTACCTAAGAAATTTATTAATATTCTATTTAATGGCAATAGCACTATCTATAATTTTTCATTTGAATCTGAAAATTCTGTTTTTAAGTTTAAAAAAACTTTTCATGGAATTTCATCATGGCTTGATAAAAAATATGCAGAAACTGGGTCAGACAAAGTTCGCCATAGTTTAGAGAATCATATGAATATTGGTGAATGCAGCAAATGTAATGGTAAAAGATTATCAGATTTTTCTCTAGCTGTTACCTTTGGCAATAAAGATATTATGTCAGTTGCAAATATGTCGATCAGAGATGCTTCTAATTTTTTTAGTAAAATAAAGTTAGTTAAAAATAAAAAAATAATTGCTGATAAATTATTAAAAGAGATAAATGAAAGATTACAGTTCTTATTAGATGTTGGACTAGATTACCTTACGCTAAGTAGAGCAGCCAATACTCTGTCAGGTGGAGAAAGCCAGAGAATTAGACTTGCTACTCAAATTGGATCAGCTTTATCGGGAGTTCTCTATGTTTTAGATGAGCCAAGCATTGGACTTCACCAAAGAGACAATGAAAGACTTATCAAAACCCTAAAAGGACTAAGGGATTTAGGCAATACAGTAATTGTTGTTGAACATGATGAAGATACTATTAAAGAATCTGATTATATCATCGATGTTGGGCCTGGTGCAGGCGTCCATGGTGGAAATATCGTTGCAAAAGGTACTTATAAGGAGATTTTAAAATCTAAAGAATCTCTCACTTCTCAATTTCTTAGAGAAACAAATAAGGCACAAGAGTTTCCAATAAGACCCCTTTCTAAAATGCTTACTTTAAAAGGTGCTAAAAAAAATAATTTAAAATCAATAGATGTTGTTTTCCCATTAGGAGGACTACTTTGTATAACAGGCGTGAGTGGCTCAGGGAAATCTACTTTGGTTCATGATATTTTAGTTCCTGCTCTTAAAAATAATATTAAGGGTAATTACTCAGCTCCTGATTTTAACAATTATAAAAGTATTAAGGGCCAAGAATATATAGAATCAATTATTGAGCTTGACCAAAGTCCAATTGGAAGAACTCCTAAGTCTAATCCTGCAACCTACAGTGGCTGCTTTGATTTAATCAGAGCATTATATTCAAATCTCCCTGACTCAAAAGTTAGAGGTTATAAGCAGGGGCGTTTTAGTTTTAATGTAAAAGGTGGACGGTGTGAAACCTGCGAGGGAAATGGTGTTAAGAGAATAGAAATGCATTTTCTCCCTGATGTTTTTATTACTTGCCCTGAATGTAGTGGCAAAAGATACAATCAAGAAACTCTAAATGTTCTCTACAAAGGAAAGAACATATCAGATGTACTTAAGATGACTATTGAAGAGGCTTACTCATTTTTTGAAAATCATAAAAAGATTGCAAGAATTCTTAAAACCATGAATGATGTTGGCCTTGGGTATATGAGCTTAGGACAATCCTCAACTACATTAAGTGGTGGTGAAGCCCAAAGACTAAAACTCTCTAGAGAACTTGCCAAGTTCACTAAAGGCCATACTCTTTATATTTTAGATGAGCCAACAACAGGACTTCATTTTAATGATATCACTATCTTGATGGAAGCTATTAAACGCCTTATAGAGCAAGACAACTCAGTCTTTATTATTGAGCATAATCTTGATGTTATAAAAACTGCTGATTATATCATTGACCTTGGACCGGAAGGTGGAGACAAGGGTGGAACCATAATTGCAAAAGGAACACCCAGGGAAGTTTCTACAAGCAAAAAATCATATACTGGAAAATTTTTAAAACGGTATTTTTGAAATGGATACTTATACGAAGGCTAAAATTCTTTTAAAAGCGAAAGGTTTTGTAGAAATGAATATTGTTGGAACCTCTATGCTTCCACTTATTAAAGATGGAGAGAAAGTTCATGTTATTGCCCACAATAATTTTGAGCCATTTGATATTCTTGTCTTTTACTTTAAGCCTCGTGATTCATTTATATGTCATTATTTTTGGACTAAGAGCATGATAGAGCCAGGAAATATTATCACAAGGCCTCTTAACAATCCTAAAAGTGGCTATGATATCCCAGTTAATGAAGAGTATATAATCGGAAAAGTAACAAATTTTAAAATTGGCTTTTTTAGAAAACTTCTAATTTTACTGACAAAAAAATAGGGCCCATTCGGACCCTATTCTATATCAAGTAATTTATGATCTTAAATTATTTCATGATAAACGGAGAAATTAGCATAAAGATAACTAGTGACTCCATAAGAGCTAGTGAGATAATCATTGGAGTAACAAGTTTATCACTTGCACTTGGCTGTCTTGCAATACCTTCAAGAGCAACTGCTGCAGCTCCAGATTGAGCTTTTGTACCAGCAAATACTGCTAGACCTAGACCTAGAAAATAAGCAAAATATTTAGCAGCTACAGGACCAAGAAATCCAACGCTACCACCACCATGATTGTCAGCTAATGCTGCTGTAGAGAAAACTGCAAGTGTAATAATAAGAATTTTTTTCATTGTCTTATCCTTTATAGTTTTGGGTTTAAATTAGTGATGATCCTCATCATGATCGTGATGAGCAGTCGCCAGACTAATATAAACCATTGTTAACATTGTAAAAACATAGGCCTGAACTAAACTTACAAAAAGACCCATGAATAAAAAGATAATAGGAAGTATTAAACCGCCAGGTGCTAATTCTGAAAAAACAGAAAGCACAATATGATCACCATACATATTTCCTCTAAGCCTTAATGCTAGAGAAATTGGTCTAATAAAATTTGAAAGAATTTCAATTGGAAAAATAAGAAAAGCCATATACCAAATTGGACCTGCAAAATGCTTGAGATAATTTAAAGTACCAAGCTCCTTGCAGCCTTTGTAATTATAATAAACAAAAGCAACAATTCCTAAAGCTAAAGTCGTCTCAAGATATTCCGTTGGTGGAAGAAAACCAGGAATAAGGCCTGTTATATTATTCAAAAAAATAAAAATAAAAAGTGTTGCAATAAATGGGAAGTACTTGTGAGCCTCTTTTTCTCCGATAACAGACTTTGCCTGACCATAAATAAACTGACCATAAGCTTCTACAAAACTTCTTAAAGAAACATTTTTATCTGGGATAACAACATTATCAACTGATGCAACTTGAAATCTATAAACTAGGCCCATTAAAGTTAGAACAGTACCTACTAAAGTAAAGGTTAAAACTTTTTCAGGAACATGTAGAGTGTGCGAAAGCCCACCAAGCCATGTATACCCACCGGCTGCGAAACAATTTGAGCTAATAACGGAAAGAAGAGTAACGACTAATGATTTAAGCATTTCTATTTATCTCTTTAAGCAAAGCGTTAAAATAAACAACTGACAAATATATAAGACTACAGGGATTAGTACCAAACCTTGGATAAAATGTATACCAAGTAGAAGGGCCACTATTAAAAGTAAAAGCTTCAAGAGCACAAGAGGAGCCATCAACCATTTTTTTTGGTTATGATCTTGCCCAATTGCTACATTTTTTATAGCCCAGCCAATTTTAATTAGAATAATATGATTTCCAATTATTGCTCCGCACATAATAACAAGAACTACAGCATCCTGAAGAGTCTGTTCGGTAAAATAAAAACAAGCCATTAAATTCATTAGTGTCAGGGCTATATATGGAATAATTTTAATCTTTTTTACGAATTGCATATCCTACGATGGTTAAAAGCATCCCTCCAACTAAGAAAATAAAAAGTCCAATTGATAGGCCAAATGATAGATAGCCTTCTTCGCTTAAATAATAAGAAAAATAAGCCAGTGCCAATATAGCTGATGGATAACTTAAAGTTAGGGCCATCACTCTGACCCAATGATATTTACTCATTAACGATTCCTAACAATTCGTCTTGAATAAATTGATTTCAGTCTATTCTTGATAACTTCAGGGTTTGGATATTCACCTAATAATGAATAGTAGATATCATAGGCTTTATCTAGCTCTTCAGTAGTTTCATAGACATTACCAAGAAGAAACTTTGTTCTCACAATAAGGTCAGTATCAGTCTCTCTTCTTATATATTCTATCCAATGTGAAACTGCCTTATCCCAATTTTTAAGATTAAAGTTTAAAAGACCTAGATAATAAAATGAACGTACCCTATAAGAATGGCTTTTTTCTTCTAGAATATTTTGGAAAATTTCTTGGGCTTCAGTAAATTTATTTGCCTCAAGAAGTGATACTCCCATCATTAAATAGAACAATTCAAATTTTTGAAGTCTAGGATAAAAGATATAAAGCTTTTCATAAGTCTTAAAAGCAGCATTATAATCTTTAAAAAAATTAAACTGCAAATCTGCTATTTTTTCTAATGATTTTATTTTCCAAAGTACATCATTAGATTCATCAATAATTTTCACAAGATAGTCGTGAGCCTTTTTATGATCATTTAGATATAGAGAGTAAATTTCACTAAGCTGGTAGTAGACTCTTACCTTTAGTTCAGTATTTGATATTTCACTAACAACTTGTTCATACTCATCCACAGCCTCTTGATATTGAAAATCAGATAAGTACTGTTGCGCTTTAAGGATTTTTTTATGAGTTCTAGACGAAAAATCGCATGAATAACTAAAAGCTAGTGAAATTATAAGAAGTAGTCTAAATATCTTCTGCAAAGTTTTCAACTGAAACAATTTTCTCTTCGCCTTTAAGTCTCATAACTCTCACGCCTTGAGTATTTCTTCCAAGAAGGGAAATTCCTGAAACTTTAGTTCTGATAACTTGGCCTTTATTAGTCACAATCATTAAATCGTCAGATTCTTGTACAGGCTTAATATCAATAATATCACCATTTCGATCAGTGATCTTCATAGCGATAATACCTTTACCACCGCGACCTTGCTTTCTGTACTCAGATGCAGCTGTTCTCTTTCCGTAACCATTTTCGGTTACTGTTAATATCTGATCATCATCTGTAATGATTTCCATCCCAATAACTTTCTCTTTGCTATCTAGAGAAATGCCTTTAACACCTTGAGAAACTCTTCCCATCGGTCGGCAGTCCTCTTCAGCAAATCGAATCGTCTTCCCACCACTTGAACAAAGTAAAACATCTTTAGTTCCATCAGTTATTCTAACAGCACGAACACTATCACCATCAACAATCTTGATAGCTTTAAGACCTGATTGCTTAATTTTTTTATAGTCAGAAAGAGAAGATTTTTTAATCAGCCCCTTCTCCGTTACAATTACTAAGTATTTTCCTTCTAACTCAATATCTTTAGGAATATTAATAATCTCTTTTATTTTCTCACCAGATGACATCTGAATAAGGTTAACAATATTTCTTCCCTTAGATGTTCTTGAACCTTCTGGTAGCTCATAAACTTTTCTGCTGAATACCTGACCAGCACTTGTGAAAAAATAAATATTATCATGAGTATTTGCTGAATAAATATTTGTATAAAAATCATCTGACATCGATGCACCTTTTACTCCGGTACCTCCACGTTTTTGAGATTTATACGTATCCATGGCCATTCTCTTGATATAGCCCTTATGAGTAACAGTAACGATTACTTCTTCTTCTTTAATAAGATCCATAATCTGAATTTCATCAGCATTAGCTACAATTTCAGTTCTTCTTTCGTCTGAATATTTTTCATCTATCTCAATAAACTCATCTTTAATAATTCCATTAACACGCTCATCATTTGACAAGATATCCTCAAGATCAGCGATTAATGACATTGTCTCAGTATAATCTTTAACAATTTTATCTCTCTCAAGACCAGTAAGACGTTGTAGCCTCATATCCAATATAGCTTGGGCCTGAATAACGCTTAGTGAGTACTTATCAACTAAAGATGATTTTGCTTCAGCTGGATTTGTTGATTTTTTAATAAGCTCAACAATTGCATCAATATTTTCAACAGCTGTCTTTAAACCCTCAAGTATATGAGCTTTTTCTTTTGCTTTTCTTAATTCAAAAGCAGTTCTTCTTAAAACAACTTCTCGTCTGTGATCAATAAAGCAAACAAGCATCTCTTTAAGATTCATTACTTTTGGCTGACCATTATGAATAGAAAGAAAAATAATACCAAAAGAAACTTGAAGCTGAGTTTGTTTGTATAATCTATTTAAGATAACAGAGCCAATTTCACCTTTTTTAAGATCAATAACTACACGAATACCAAGACGATTTGATTCATCTCTAATATTTGAGATACCAGTGATATCTTTGTTATTAACAAGGTAAGCAACTTTTTCAATAAGTTTAGCTTTATTAACCTGGTAGGGAATTTCGGTTATAACAATTCTCTCACGATCTTTTCCGTGCTCTTCTATTTCTGATTTTGCACGAATCTGAAGTACACCTTTACCTGTATGATAAGCAGCTTTTATCCCGACAGTTCCATGAATTGATCCAGAAGTTGGAAAATCAGGCCCTGGTACAAACTCCATTAATTGATCAATGGACAAACTTGGATCATCAATTAAAGCAATAAGTGCTTTCATCACCTCACCCATATTATGAGGAGGAATATTTGTAGCCATACCTACGGCAATACCAGATGATCCGTTGACCAGAAGATTAGGTATTTTAGTGGGGAGAACCCAAGGCTCAGTTAAAGAGTCATCATAATTTGGTCGCCAATCAACAGTATCCTTGTCAAGATCACGGAGCATTTCTTCAGCAAAACGGTCCATTCGAATTTCTGTATATCTCATAGCCGCAGCATTATCACCGTCAATAGAGCCAAAGTTTCCTTGCCCATCAACTAACGGATATCTTAAAGAAAAATCCTGCGCTAAACGAACAATTGCATTGTAAACAGCTGAGTCGCCATGTGGATGATATTTACCAATAACATCACCAACAATTCTAGCTGACTTTAAAAATGGTTTATTATGAAAATTGCTAAGGCTATTCATGGCATAAAGAACACGTCTATGCACAGGCTTTAGACCATCGCGAACATCCGGAAGAGCACGTCCAACAATAACAGACATGGCGTAATCTAAATAACAATCACGCATTTCTTCTCTGATATTTAATGGAATAATATTACCGTGATTAATCTCTTCGCTCATACTTTACCAACTACACATCTAAGTTTTTAACATTAAGGGCATTCTTTTCTACAAACTCTTTTCTTGGAGCAACTTGATCACCCATTAGAACAGAAAACATTTGATCTGCTTCAATACTATCTTCGATTTGAACTCTAAGTAATGTTCTATTGTCAGGATCCATTGTTGTTTCCCAAAGTTGTTCAGGATTCATTTCTCCTAGTCCCTTATACCTCTGGATATAAGCGCCTTTTTTAGAATCCTTAAGTATAATATCGCTAAAAGTTTTTAGCCCATGATACTCATTTGATTCTTCCTTGTTATCAGTCCAAACAAATTTAGAATTTAAATATTTTTTAATACCTTCATAATTATTAAAGAGGTCAGCATATTCTTGTGAATCAACAAAATATGTTCCAATTTTAAATGACTTTCTTTTTAAAGTTGATTTAAGACTTACTACAAGTGAGAAAGCTTCATGCTTTAAATCCTCGTCAACTCTAAAAGTATATTCTTTTAAAGTTTCAGCTTTCACACCATTAAAATGTTTAGTGAGCTTTTCTATCACCTGATCAATTTTTGCTCTGTCTTTTAAAATTTCAAGAGAAAGCAATTCTTCTTCAAGAACATATTTTAAAAGGTCTTTATCTAGACTTTGATTATATGAAGCTAAAGTTGAAGAATAATTTATATACTTATTCACAAGCCCTTTCACTTCTTCATTTTCAAATTTAGTTCCATCTATTTCAACAATAGAATCTTCAAGCGCATTTGTTACAAGAAAATTCTCAAGTTGTTTTTCATCTTTTAAATAATGTTCTTTTTTACCTTTTTTATATTTGTATAAAGGCGGCTGAGCAATATAGAGATAACCGTTTTCTACAATTTCAGGAAACTGGCGGTAAAAAAGAGTCAAAAGAAGAGTCCTAATATGGGAGCCATCAACATCAGCATCTGTCATGATAACAATTTTATGATAACGAAGCTTAGCTAAATTAAAATTTTCTTTTCCAATACTTGTACCGATAGCCTGTATAAGCATTTTAATTTCTTCATTACCAAGCATTTTATCATATCGAGCTTTTTCAACATTTAAGATTTTACCCTTCAATGGTAAAACAGCTTGAGTTTTTCTATCACGCCCCTGCTTTGCAGACCCGCCAGCCGAGTCACCCTCGACAATATAAATTTCGCATTTAGCAGGATCTTTTTCTTGGCAATCGGCCATCTTTCCAGGAAGCCCGCCCATATCTAAAGCTGTTTTTCTACGAGTGAGCTCTTTTGCTCTACGAGCTGCCTCTCTTGCAGCTGCTGCATCAAGAGACTTTCTAATTATTGTTTTTCCAATTGAAGGATTTTCTTCAAAGAACTTTTTAAGCTCAGTTCCAACAAGTGAATTTACAATACCTTCAACTTCACTGTTGCCAAGCTTATCTTTTGTTTGACCTTCAAACTGAGGATTAGAAAGTTTAACAGAAATAATTGCTGTTAAGCCCTCTCTCATATCATCGCCTGTTAAATTAATTTTAGACGCTTTAAAAAGATTATTTTCCTTAGCATAGGAATTTAGCACTCTAGTTAAAGATGTTTTTAATCCTGAAATATGAGTTCCACCACCTGGTGTAGAAATATTATTTGCATAACCAGTCAGTGTTTCTGAATAACCATCAGTCCACTGCATAGCAAGTTCAACTTCATATTGTTCATTACCTTCACCATCTTTTGAAGTCATGAAGTGAATAACTTTTCTATGAATAGATGTTTTTGAACGGTTTAAGTATTCAACAAATTCTTTAAGTCCGCCGTCGTAACAAAAAGTATCACTTTGGTCTTCTACCCTTTCGTCTTTAATAGAAATTTTTAAGCCTTTATTTAAAAAAGCCATTTCACGAAATCTATTAGAGAGCGTGTCGTAGTTAAATTCAAATACTTCAAAAATTTCATTATTTGGCTTAAAGGTTACAGATGTTCCTGTTTCTTCTTCGGTTTCAGTAGTACCAATTTCTTTTAAAGACTGAACTGTTACACCATTTTCAAATTTTACTTGATGTACTTTTCCATTTTTTTTAATTTCTAATTTCAAAAATTTAGAAAGAGCATTAACTACTGCAGCACCAACACCATGAAGACCACCAGAGACTTTATAGGCTCCATCATCTTCATTAAATTTTCCACCTGCATGTAGTTTTGTATAAACAACTTCAGCTGCAGATACTTGTTCAGAAGAGTGCATCCCAATTGGAATACCACGCCCGTCATCAATGACCGTAACTGAATTATCTACATGAATTATAACTTTGATTTCTGAACAATAGCCCGCAAGTGCTTCATCTACTGCATTATCAACGATTTCATAAACACAATGGTGCAAACCACGAGTGTTAGTATCACCAATATACATACCGGGTCTTTTACGAACTGCTTCGAGACCCTCTAGTACTTTAATTTTATCAGCAGTATATTCGGCACTTACTTTAGAAATAGAATCTCTTGGTTGCTCCTGCACAAAATCTCCCTAACGTAACGCATAACTAATTGAGCTGTTTTATAATTCCTTCTTGGATATAAAACTTGTTTGCATTTTCTATCTTTTCTAATTCTTGTTTAAAATCTTCATTCGCAGTTGTGATGAAAGTTTGGAACTTTTTTTCTCGTAAGTATCCAATCAAGTTATTCCATCTAAGCCTGTCCAATTCCCCTGAGACGTCGTCAATAAGCACTATTGGATAGGATCCTATTTTATACTTAAAAAGCTCTATATAAGCAAATAAAAGGCTTAGAAAGCTCATCTTCTGTTGCCCCAAAGAGCAAAGTTCAAACGCATTTAAACCATCAAAAAAAAGAATGTAATCATCGCGGTGCACACCGTTCTCAGTTCGACCAGAATAGAGCTCCTTATCAATATTGTTTTGCAACGAATTAAATATCTCTTGTTCAGACATACGTGAAAACTTAGATTGCATAATAAGCCTAAGCTCATGCTCTTTTGCAAAGAGATTTTTGAAAGTCTGATCCACAAAATAGGAAGTACTCTCTAAAAAGTCAGACCTGCTTGCAAGTATTTCTACTGAGTACTGTGCAAGTTGCTTATCAAGGGCCTTAATTTGATCAAGAAATTGAGATGGTTTTTTTTGAAGCAGAGAGTTTCTAAACTTTAATGCCTGTTGATACTTATTGAGTACTTTTTTATAACTAACATTAATTGCTGAAATTGATTGATCTACCCATTTTCTTCTAAATCCTGGTGTTTGAAAAAAAGCATAAGAATCAAATGGGTTTATAAACAAGCAAGTTGCATTAAATTTTTTATTAAAAGGTTTTCCATTTAAGTAATACTCATTTGAACTATCGTAGAGTTTTCCAGAAAAATTATAGTCCGTATCATCTTCTTTCTTAAAAAGACTTTGGAATAATATTTCAGGTTCTTCACCATTAAGACTAAGTATTTGTGGAAAAGAAGTGTTTTTACGAAAAGATTTTTTATGAGATATAAAATAGATAGCTTCTAATAGATTTGTTTTTCCATTTCCATTTTGACCAAAAATACAATTAATCCCTAAATTAAAAGTAATAGATTGAAATTGAATATTACGGAAATTTTTAATTGCCAGTTTTTCTAGTTTGTAAGAGCTCATATCTAGATCTTAAGAGGCATAATCATGCCAAGAAAATCCTGATCACTATGAGATTTTAAAACAAAGGCACTTAGTTCATTATTAAAATGAAAACTGACTTCATCTGAATCAAAGACATTTAATGATTCTAATAAATAACGAGCATTAAAACCAATATCCATTGCTTTGCCATTATAGTCGACTTCAATTTTCTCTACAGCCTCTCCTAGAGTCGGATGGTTTGCAGAGATTGTAAGAGCTTCGCTTCCTAAAGATAATTTAACAGCATTAGACTTTTCATTTGCCAGGACTTTAACCCTTCTAATTGAAGTTATTAAATTATCTCTTGAAACAGTCATAGAATAAGTAGTTTTAGCAGGAATGAAATTTTGATAAGGAGGATAATCTCTTGCTATTAATCTAACAGAAATAAATTCAACATTATCAATACTTGCAAAAAGAAATGATTCATCTAGAAATAAATTTAACTCTTTTCCACTATTTTGCTCACAAAGTTTCTTAAGTTCATTAATTCCTTTTTTAGGAATAATGACACCTTCTTTTAAAACTTCTGATGACGAAGTGAAGTTTTGAGTCTCCAGTAATGAAAGAGTATATCCATTAGTAGCTACAGCTCTTAAGTTTCCATCAGTCTCTTGAAAGTAGATTCCGTTAAGAAATATTCTTGTTTCATCATGGCTCATTGCAAATGATGTTTTATTAATAAGTCTTAGTAATTCATCTGCTTCAATTTTAAATTCATTTGAATCACTAAATATAAGTTGAGGGTATTCTTCTATTGATGTTGTTAAAAGTGAGATATCAATTTGATCACATGTAATTCTTAATAAATTAGAATTTAAATCATAACTCATTAGGATATTTTTATTCGGCATCTCTTTGATAACATCAAATAAATTTTTAGGATTTACACAAAAGCTTCCACTTTCTTGAATTTCTGATGGGATTGATATTTTTTCTGAAACTTCTAAGTCTGTTGCTTCAATGGTTACTTTTTCATCTTCTGCTAAGAATTTGCAATAGGTAAGAATTGGTCTTGGATTTCTTTTGTCCACGACACTTAGTGTTTTAAAAAGTGCATTTTTGAGATCTTCTGCAAATATAGCTAATCTCATAAGTCTCAAGATCCTTTGTTTATCTATAGGCAGCGGTAACGTACCATCTTTTATTATATTAATATATATACTTAATATAATACTAATTATCGTGTCGATAAGTGGATAAGTGAGTTTGTTAAGTTATATCATGATCTTAACGCTATCCGGCTATCAAGGGCCTTGTTTACAAAAATTCATTTTTTTCTTTTATTATTCGGATATCTTTTTTGTTATCCCAGTTTTAACCATATAAATGTTCTTTATCCACGGCCCTACTAACAACTTGTATTCTAGGTACCTATTTTTAAAGAAATCTCATCTCGGCGTTAGTTTTTTCCAGATTATTATTCACTTGTGGATAATTTTTTTTCAACAATAGAGTAATCCACATTTTTTTTAATGTGCAAAAGTGTATTAATATTTTTTTTTAATAATTACATATATTTAACAGTATTATTTATTCACATTAATTGTTAATAAGTTTTTTAAAGCAGTGGATAAGTCTAGTTTATGTAAGTATTCACATTAAAAAAAAAGACCCTTGTTCAAGGGCCTATTTTATAAATAAATTTTAAAAATGATTTTAAAGACTGTTTTCTATTTCTAGAAGTGTTTGACTAAGTTGTTGGTTAATTTTGCTATTTCTTCTGATTTTCTCAACACCGTGAAGCACACTCGTATGGTCACGACCACCAAAGTATTTTGCAATTTCTACATATGTGGGAGTTGGTTTTACAAGATTATAAATAAGATACATGGCTATATGTCTTGCAGCTGCAACTTCTTTAATACGTGTTTTAGATTTGATATCAGCAACTGGAACTTTAAAATATTGAGATACAGTTTTAGTTACAGATTCAATAGTTAGAAAATCTTGTTCTCGGATATTTCCAAGATTTAATTGCTCTTTTGCAATTTCAACATCGATATCTACATTAAAGACTGATGCATAAGCAGCAAGTCTAATAAGTGATCCTTCAAGCTCTCTGATATTTGATTTAATACTTGTAGCAATTAAATTAATTACATCTTCAGGAAGGTAAATATCTTCTTCAGCGGCTTTTTTCTTAAGAATTGCAATTCTTGTTTCAAGGTCCGGTTGATGGATATCAAGAACAAGTCCCCAGGAAAGTCTTGTTTTAATTCTTTCTTCAATTCCATCAATATCTTTAGGGTGCTTATCTGATGTAAAGATAAGTTGTTTGCCCTTATTATGAAGTTCATTAAAAACATGAAAGAACTCGTTCTGTGTTCCTTGTTTATTTTTAAGCTCATGAACATCATCAATCATTAAAACATCAATTGATTCAGAATATTTTCTTCTAAACTCTGCAATTTTTTTATTGGCAACAGCATCGATCATTTCAGTCATAAAATCACGTGCGGTAGTAATACAAATAACAGTAGATGGATCACCTTCGCTTATAATATTTGCAGCAGCGTGAAGTAGGTGTGTTTTTCCAAGTCCAGAATTTGAGTGTAAATAAAGAGATGGATAAACTTTTCCAGGATTTTTAGCAACGGCCATTGCTGAGGCATAGGCCATATTATTTGATGGACCAACAACAAAGTTTTCAAAAGTCTTTTTGGGATCTACAACAAATTTAAATTTGCTATCAGACATATGGTTAATAACTTTTGATTCTACTTTATCTTTTTTATCTTCAGCGTTTGGTACCAAGTCAATTTGAAAAGATGCATCTTTAGCACTTCTGGATTCTTTTTCAGTATGACTTGAAGCATCGTTAAAATTAAGAATTGAGACTTTTATTTCATAGTCTTTTCCAAGAACTGACTTAACAGCCTTTTTAAGATCTTCTAAGTAGTTATTATTAATGACAGTTTTGATGTAATCAGTAGAAGTTGAAAATTCAACAAGTCCATAATGAATATTAACAAGTGTTAATGACTCATTAAAAAAAGTATTAAATTTAACCTCAGGAATTTGATCTTTTAATGCATCCAAGATTTTGGTGTTAATAAAATCTAGCTCTTCAACATTAAATCCTGTGTCTTCACTCGGTGCAGCATCTGCCTTAAGCAGTTGATTTTCTTTGAACAGGGACCCCGTTTGTTTTTTGTTTTCAGGTAAGTTCAAAAAGTGCTCAAATGGGAAGCTTTCGCTCATTCCCGACCCCCTAATTGTGTGTGATACGTTTACTACCAGTGTGCTGCTGAGTGGTTGGAAAAATTACATGGTGCAAGGCCAAAATTCAAGGACCAATGTTCGATAGGCGTATTCTAATTTTGATATAGAAAATAATTTTTGTAGATATTCTGTCTCTATATTGACCTTTTGCAATGCGGCCGTTAATTATAGGCTCCTTAGAATATGACTTAATGGAGTAGTTCGAGATGAAAAGAACATGGCAGCCGAAAAGAACAAAAAGACTTAGAACTCACGGATTTTTAAAGAGAATGTCTACTTCAGATGGTCAAAGTATTATCAAAAGAAGAAGAGCTAAAGGGCGTAAACGTCTTACTGTTACCGTTGGTAAAAAGTAGTTCTCGATCACAATTTTTTCCTAAAGATTCCAGACTCTTAAGCAAAGAAGATTATAGCTTTGTCCGAGAGGGAGCGAAGCTATCAAGCACTTCGTTGATTAGGATATTCTATAAACCAACCAGGCTTAATTCATCTAAAACTCGACTTGGCATGAGTATTTCCAAAAAAGTTGGCAGGGCCAATGTTAGGAATAAAGTAAAAAGAATATTAAGAGAAGAATTTAGAAGATCAGACTTTCGCGAACTGGGTCTTGATTGCCATCTAATTGTAAATGGAAAGTCATTTAACAGTATTGAATATTCAATGCGATATAAAACTTTAAAAGAGCATTTTAATAGATGCTTCAAGCGTCTTGCCTAGGCAAGAAGACTAATCTCTGATAGTTTTCAAAAGATTTTAATCTAATTTCAAGGGGTTCACGATCATGGGCGATGATCAAAGACGTGCGTTTTTGGCTGTTCTAATATCTGGGGTAATCTTATTTGGCTGGAGTTATTTTTACGGAGATAAAACTTCTAAACCTAACACTGCTAAAGTAGAAACTGTTAAAGACAGTATGAAAGACCCTGAGTCTTTAGATTCGACAAGTCCAGACAACTCAGATGCTCAAGAAAAAATAGCGAGAATGAAAGAAGTAGAAGAAGTTAAAATTGAAAAACTTCTTTTAAGAAATGGCGCGAATGAGTTTGTTTTTGATAACCACCTTGGCATCGAAGAATTTAAATCAGTTTACTCAGACCAAGAACTTAGTAGAATCACTGGAGACGAGAAGAATTTTGCTATTATGGTTAAAGAGGGTGAAGCTTTTAAACCTCTTACTTTTTACCTTGCAAATGAATCTGAATCTATAGCTTATGGGACAGACTCTACAGGTGAACATGATTTAAGAATCCAATTATTAGAAACTGGTAAAATTTATCTTCAAGTTAAAAGCAAAAATCCCACTAAGTACCGCTTAGTTTTTTACTCTAAAGAAAGAGAATCTGAGGGCGGAGGCGGCTTTCTAGGGTCTTCTACAAGTCAAAACGATATTCAAAAATATGTGCTTTTATCCCAAGACTTAGAAAGTATTAATATTGGCTCTGCTGGAGTTGGTGAATTTGGTGCTAAATGGTTTGGTGTTGATTCTAGCTACCATCTATTTGCGTTTGTTTTTCCTGAAGAAAAATATATTCGCTATGG